>JAIOHV010000162.1 GCA_019912885.1 bacterium | reverse complement strand
GACGGGACCAAGGCCGCGCGCCGTCATCGCGTCGCGGCGATCGCGCTCGTCGCGCTTTGCATGGGCAACGTCGCGTGGGAGGCGCCGCGCAGCCTTGCGAACTTCGAGCGCGATCTTCAGCAGACGCGGCGCGCCGTGCTTCCCGCGGCGGCATGGGTGGCCAAGAACGTGCCGAAAGGCGAATGCGTCGCCGCGCATGACATCGGCGCGCTGACGTTTTTCACGGACGCGAAAATTCTCGATCTCGTCGGCCTGACGGACGCGCGTGTTGTTGCGGCACACAAGGCGAACGACGAGGCGGCGCTTTGGCGTCTCATCGAGCAGGACCGTTGCACGCACCTTGTCATTTTCGAGGCGTGGGACGAGATGTTCTTCCACTTCCGCGAAAATCACGGCGACCGCCTGCGTCTCGCGTGGCGATCCCCGCCAGGACGCACGCCGCTGCATCGATATTCGATATGGCGCGTGATGACGGAATAGATGAGAGGAAAGGGGAAAGAGGAAAGAGGAAAGAGACCGCGCAAATTCCGCTCTTTAGCCAGACGCGCAAAAAGCCGATAACACGCAAGGGGTTGAAAAACGCTCTATGAATCCGTTTCGCATTCACAAGGTGCTGGTCGTCGATGACGACGCCATGATCCGGCGGCTCGTCGCGCGGACGCTCATGCCGGGCGCGCGCCAGGTGATCGAGGCCGGCGACGGCGAGGAGGGCCTTGCGTGCTTTCGCGAGGCGCGCCCTGACGCCGTCTTGTCGGATATCGTGATGCCCCGGACCGACGGATTGGCGTTTCTCCGGCAGATCCGGCAGATTGACCCCGGAGTCCCGGCAGTCGTGATGACCGGTGAAAGCACCGAGGAACGCGCGATCACCGCGGCGCGCCTTGGCGTCGTGGACTATCTTCTCAAGCCTTTTGAAATGAGCGAGCTCACCTGCGTCATGGAACGGCTGGAAAGGCTTGCCTGGCTGCGCGCGCATCCGACCGCCGGTGACCTGGCCGAACTGGCCGTTACGGATCGCATCGAGCTTCGACTCGATAACGACCTTCCGGCCGCGCACAAGGTGCTCGACCGCCTGTTCGCGCTGGTGGGCGTCGACGACGGCGATCTCATGGTCGGCGTGCTCGAGGTGGTGCTGAACGCGATCGAACACGGCAACCTGGAACTCGGGCACGAATACAAGTCGAGGCTCGAATCCGTGCATGACTACAACACCTTTCTCGTCAAACGCGCGCGCATGACGCCGTATCGCGACCGCCGCGCGCGCATCTCCATGTCGATTGACGGGGACGTGTGGGAATGCGTCGTCGAGGACGAGGGCTCGGGGTTCGACTGGCGGGCGCGCCTGGCATCCGAGCGCGACGCCAACTTCACGCTGCATCACGGCCGGGGCGTGCTGCTGGCGCACGCGCTGTTCGACGAGTTCGAATACAACGACAAGGGCAACCGCGTGCGCATGTTAAAACGCGGCGTCGAGCGCGTGCGGCCCCGGAGCGAAAACTAAAAATCGATCGGCGGTCGGCCGTTAGCCGTCAGCGATTAGCCGCCAACCGTCAGCTCGCAGCTTTCAGCCATCAGCCGTCAGCTTTTCTGTTGAACAGCGATTTTACTCGTCATTCGTCACTCGTTACTGCCTTATTGCCTTGCTTCTTGCCCGTAAGGCACGCCGGTGCGAATCTCCCGCCCATGCGTATTGGCGTCGTCACGCTTTTCCCCGAATGGTTTAGTGCCGCGCGCCCACCGGGTGTCGTTGGTCGGGCGATCGAACGCGGCCTGGTGGCGATCGAAACCGCCAACCCGCGCGAATTCACGACGGACAAACACCGCACGGTCGATGACACGGTTTTCGGCGGCGGGCCGGGGATGGTGCTGCGTCCCGAACCGCTCGCGGCCGCGATTCGCGACATGCGCGTGCGCGTGCCGGGTGCGCCGGTCCTCGCGCTATCGCCCGGCGGCGAGCCGTTTACCGACGCCGTCGCGCGGCGTCTCGCGGCGGCAAGCGGGGTCATCCTCGTGTGCGGACGCTACGAGGGCATCGACCAGCGCGTCATCGAGGCGTGCTGCGACGGCGAGCTTTCGATCGGCGATTTCGTGCTGACCGGCGGCGAGATCGCCGCGCTCGCCGTGATCGAGGCCGTCGCGCGCCTCCAACCCGGCGTCGTCGGCAAGGAAGGCAACGTGGCGGCCGACAGCTTCGCGGCCGGGCTCGCGCCGCCGGTCTACACGCGGCCGGAAGAGTGGGAAGGCCAAGCGGTGCCGGACGTATTGCGTTCGGGGGATGCGGCGCGCATCGCCGCGTGGCGGCGCGAGGCGGCCATCGCGCGTACGAATCGGTTCCGTCCGGCGCATCTCATCGACGCGGCGCGCGAGACCCTCGTGCTTGTGCTGACCGGCGAGGACGCGGTTGCCGCGATCCGGTTCGCCCGTGCGTTCGTTCCCGATCTCGCGGCGCACGCGCTTCTCGTTTCGCCCGACGCCGATGCGCGCGCGGTCTTCCGCGATGCGCACCCCGCCTTTGCGTCGTCGTCGCCGCGCGAAGTCGGCGAGCGCGTCACGAAGCTCGTTGGCGCACACGAGGCGATCGATCTCGCCGACGCGGTGGACGTCGGCGCAACGCGCCTTCGCATCTCATGCGCTATCGCGGACGGCAAAGGCGCCGCGCTCATCGCGGATTTCGCGCGCGCGGATGCGTTCGTGCTGGCGGGGCGGGCAGCGCGTTTATTGGGGTAAAAATATTGCGTTTATGAAATGGACATGATGGACGGAATGGACATCATGGACCCAACCGAAACGGACAGCGCGGCACCCTTCCGTGTCCTCCGTGTCTTCTCCGTGCGCTCCGTGTACCGCCGGATGCGCGCCGGTTCGTGACCACCCGCTCCCTGATCCGTCGCTCGCGCCAAGGACAAGCTCTCGCGGCTCCGATCGGTCAACTGTCGCGCGTGACGATGAAGTCGGCGATCTCGGAAAGGCGCCGGGCGACTTTGCCGAGCGGGGCGAGCGCGCCCTTGGCCTCGCGCGCGTATTCCGCCGCGCGGCGGCGCGATTCGTCGATGCCGACAAGCGCGGGGTAGGTCGCCTTGCCGGCTCGCGCGTCGGAGCCGACCGCCTTTCCGGTGCGGCCGGACTCGCCCGTCTCGTTCAGGATATCGTCCATGATCTGGAACGCGAGGCCGACGCGCTCGCCATAGGCGCGAAGCGCGGCGACGGCGTTTTCGTCCGCGCGGGCGACAAGCGCGCCCGCCACCGTCGCCGCGGCGATGAACCGCGCCGTCTTGCACGCGTGAATCTTTTGCACCGTGGCCTCGTCGTAGGACTTGTTTTCGGTCAACAGGTCCAGGCTCTGCCCGCCGACCATGCCGCAAATGCCGGCCGCGTCCGCCACCTCGCGCATCACGGTCAGGCCGATCGACGCGGGCAGCCCCGCGTACAAGGCGGGATCACTCATCATGCGGTACGCCTCGGTCAGGAGCGCGTCCCCGGCCAGGATCGCGTGCGCCTCGCCGAAGACCTTGTGGTTTGTGGGCTTGTTTCGGCGCATGTCGTCGTCGTCCATCGACGGCAGATCGTCGTGGATGAGGCTGAACGTGTGGATCATCTCGAACGCCGCCGCGAACGGCATCGCCGGCGCGGCGTCGCCGCCGCACGCCTCGCACGACGCGAGCAGGATCACCGGGCGCAACCGCTTGCCGCCCGAGAGCAGCGAGTAACTCATCGACTCCTTCAGATACGCGAAGTCCTCGCCGCAACGGCCGTCGATGTACGCGCGCAGATACGCGTCCACGCGCGCGCGGTGGGCGTCGATGTACGATTCGAAATCCATCACGCCACCTGTGGCCAGAAGGGCGCCTGCACCCGGCGCACCTTGTCGAGTACGTGTTCGAGATGCTGCGGCATCAGCGGATCGGGCGCGGCGGATGGTTCGGCGTCGCCGTCCGCGAGCGCAATCAAGCTCTCCTTCACGGAGTCGGTCAGCCCGCGAAGGTCGTATCCGCCCTCGAGCACAAGCACGATCTTGCCGCCGCACACCTCGCCGGCGAGGCGCGCCATGCGTTCGATGATGCGCCCGTAGCCTGCGGCCGTCACGCGCATGCCGCCGAGCGGATCGTTCTCGTGGATGTCGTAACCGGCGGACACGATGACGAGGTCGGGCCGGTACGCGCGGCCGATCGGCACGACGATCGCGTCCACGATCGCCGCGAAATCGCCGTCCCCGTGACCGGGCGAAAGCGGCACGTTGACGGTGAAGCCGCGCCCCTCGTCGATGCCGGTTTCGGTCAACGCGCCGGTTCCGGGATAAAACGGGTACTGGTGCGTGCTGATGTAAAGAACGTCCGCGCGGCGATCGAAGACGTGTTGCGTGCCGTTGCCGTGATGCACGTCGGGGTCAAAGACAAGGACGCGCTTCGCGCCGCGCGCGATCGCGTGCGCCGCGCCGATGGCCGCGTTGTTGAACAGGCAAAAACCCATCGCGCGGTCGCGTTCCGCATGGTGGCCGGGCGGGCGGTGCAGGCAAAACGCGTTGTCGAGTCGGCCGTCGAGAACGGCGTCGATGGCCTCGATCGTCCCGCCGGCGGCGAGCCTCGCGGCGTCAACCGATTTCGGCGACGTGTACGTATCGGGATCGAAGTTCGTGGAGACGCCGTCGGCCGCCTCGACCCGATCGATGTATTCGCCAATATGCACGGCCTCGATCTCCTCTCGCGTCGCCGGGCGCGGCTCGATCGCCTCGAAGCGTCCGGCCATGTCGGGCGCGTCGAGCATGCGGTAAATCGACGCAAGCCTCGCCTCGCGCTCCGGATGCCCCGGCGGCGCCTTGTGCTCGAGAAACAAAGGATGTCGAACGATGCCCGTGCGCGGCAAACCCGGCCCCCCCAAACGGCGCGTCAGGTTCGGGTAACGCGGGAAAAAAGTCCAGAACGCGGCGGGTACGGGCAGGGGGGATTGAGGATCGAGGATTGAGGATTGAATCCATCGCAATCACGCGAGCGCGCTTGCGGCCGGGCAGCGCGGGGCGCCGATCCTTTGCGTGCGGTGCTTGCGATGACCTTTCAGACTTCCAGACTATTTCTTTGGGCACGGGCAGCGGCAGGGACTTGCGGCGACCTTCCAGCCCTCCAGCCTTTTCAGACTTCCAGGCTATTCAAGCCCCTTAAAACGTGCTACGCACGCGAATTCCCATTTTCATCCGGAGGAGCGATCCATGGCGAGGTCGAAAATCGTGCGGGTCGTCGGGGCGTTGGCGCTGGTGCTGGCTCTGGCGGCGCCGGGTGTCGCGGGCAACGACAAGGCAGGCGCGGTCACGGGCGTTCGCGCGGGCTACAACATGTTCAACACGATGGTGGACATGGTTTACGAGGAGCATCCCGACGTGACCATGTGGCACCTGGGCGCGTACGGCGGTTACGATTTCGGCGTCTTCCGCATCACCGGCACGCTCTGGAACTACGTCATGAACATCTCGGAAGACGGCATCTGGCGCGTCGACGGCGACGATCCGATCGACCAGACGTTCGTCGAGGCGGGATCGGGCGGCTTTTTCGGCCCGTCGGTCGATGTCTGGTTCGACGTCCCCGTGCACGAGCGGGTGATCTTCCATCCCGGCGTGGGCGCGGGCATCGCGTTCCGCTACGGCGAGATCAAGCAGTTCGACTACGAAACGAAGACCGGCTTCGGCGATGTGAACGAGGAAGACCTGACGCAAGACCAGATCCAGCCGGAAGCGGAAGATAACGGCAAGTCGTTCATCCCCGTCTGGCCGCTCATTCACGTTTCGGCGGACTGGCTGTTCCTCATCAACGACAACCTATATTGCCGCGCCGATATCGCGTTCCAGACCTTCGGCCCCACGTTCGGCCTCGGGTTCGGGTACCACTTCTAGCCTGGGAACGCGGGCGGCCCGCCCGCTTCGAAACGACGACCGAAAACCACACCGGCCGCGCCACAAGGCGCGGCCGGTTGACGTCTGGGGGCGGCGCGAAAATGGCCCCCAAAAAACGGTCGCCGCGGACCGGGGATCAATCCGGCCGGGGCGGATTCCTTCGGCTCTTGGGCTTGTTGGGAAAAGTCCGCGAGCCCGGCTCAGATATACTGATCGTCTCGATGCGTTTGCGGCTCGGACGGTGGCGCAAGGTTATTGTCTGGGAGGTGCAAACCGCGCACTCCGTCCGCCTTCGCTCGTGCTCCGGCGCGACGGCGTTTGCGGCACTGACATCGCCAAGCGATTGGTTATTGCCTGGCCGGCGCAAACCGCGCACTCCGTCCGCCTTCGCTTATGCTCCGGCGCGACGGCGTTTGCGGCACTGACATCACCAAGCGATTGGGCGCGGCCCGGGTTGTTGTTTCGTAACGCGCGAATTTTTCGTATAATAAGCCGTTTTTTATGACGTCGTTTCGACGGGGCAATCGCGGCATGTTTGCGGGCCGCACGCGGGTCGTGTGAGCGGGCGCTGATAGCCGTCGTTGCCGAACCTTCGGCGACGCTCAGGAGGCGTTCGGCGGTCCCCGGATGCGCCGATGGCGCGCGCGGCGAGTGCGTTGCGCGGGAGGGTACCGGATTTCATGGCGCGTGGGCGTGGGGCGGCATGGCGCATCGGCCTGGTTTCGTTGGCGCCCATCGCGGCCTTCATCGTTTTCCTGATCGCGGCGGGCGATAACGCCGCGCCGCGCGCGTGCCCCCAGGGCATGGCGTTTGTTCCCGGCGGCAAGACCGTCGTTTTGTACGCAGGGCTCCGCTGGGGCGGCGTGCATCGCGAGATGGTAGCCTTGGACGATTTCTGCATCGACAAATACGAGGCGTCGGCGCCCGACGCGACGGCGGACAGCCGCGGGACGATCTCCGGCGACCGTCTTTTTGCCGCGACGAGCCGCGAGGGCGCCTTGCCGTGGGTGCTCGTCACGCACTCCGACGCCGAGCGCGCGTGCGCCGCGGCGGGCAAGCGGCTTCCAACGCTCGCCGAGTGGCAGACGGCGTACTCCGGGCACGATGGCGCTCGGTGGCCCTGGGGATCGGACGCCTATGATACGTCCAACACCTGCCGCGTCGGCGTGGAGTTTCAGGCGTACCCGACCGGCGCGTGCTGCTACACGAACTGCCGTGGAGACATGTGCTGGGAGGTGTGCGACATGGCCGGCAACGTGTCGGAGTGGGTCGCCACGGACTGGAACCCGGACTGCGCCGAGCAGGCGGATCACATGATCGTCGCGGGCGGTTACACGAACAGTGCGGATTCGCCGAACGCGCAAGCCGAGGACCCGCCGGGATCGGGATGCTGGAAAGCCACCGGGTGGGGACAGGCCCGGTATTCGATGCACGGGCATAGCGCATCGCGCATCGGGTACGACGACGACGGCTTCCGCTGTGCGGCGACGCCGGGGCGGGATCGATGATCGACGCAGCGGGTTTGATTTTGATCACGAGCGCGTTTGCTCTCGTGGCGTTGGTCGCGGCGTCGTCCGGCTCGGCGGATTGCGGTTGCGGGGAGGGTGACGTCGCCTTCGCGACGCTCGACGCACGGGACGGCGTCGCGGACGATCGCAATGACAACCGGGGAAATGATGGCGCCATCCACACCGCGTCCGACGACGCGGTCGGCGGCGGCGATCGGTGTCCCGAGGGAATGGCGTTCGTTCCCGGCGGCGAGACAATCGTGACTTACAGCGGCGAACATTGGGACGGGCGTGATAAAGTGACGAAGGCGATCGCGACGGTGGACGATTTTTGCATCGACATCCACGAAGCGTCGCAGCCCGATGCGACGGATGTAAGCCGCGGGAGTTGGCATCCCAACCACGGGACGCCGCCGCCGCCCGCAACGAGCCGGCCGGGCGTGCGGCCGTGGGTGGTGATCTCGCACGACGAGGCCTCCCGCGCATGCGCCGCGGCGGGCAAGCGCCTGCCGACGCTCGTCGAGTGGCAGACCGCGTTTTCGGGTCATGACGGCGCTCTCTGGCCGTGGGGCACGGACGTGTACGACAAGACGCACACGTGCTTATCCGGCGTACCGTTTCAGCCGTACCCGACGGGTGCGTGCTGCTTCACGAATTGCAGGGGCGATACGTGTTGGCGGACGTGCGACATGATGGGCGACGTTTCGGAATGGACGGCAACAGACTGGAATCCGGAATGTCCCGCGAACGCGACGCACAAGATCGTGGCCGGCGGCAACGCGCAGGATCCGCGCCTGTACAACAGCCAGTACGAGAACCCTGTCGGTTCAGGCTGCTGGACGGCCGAGACGTGGGCTCAGCGCCGGTTCGGCATGCATGGGCACGACGCGACGACGGTGCGTTATGACGATGACGGCTTCCGCTGCGCGGCGACGCCGGGGGTCAAATGATCGGCGCGGAGTCGTTCGCGTGGGCCGGCGCGTTCGCGCTATTGATCGCCGCGACGACCAGCGCGGGTTGTGGCTGCGGGGAAGATGACGACGTGGCGACGCTCGATCATCCGACGGGCGACGCCCACGACGATGACGGCGATGACGATGACGATGATTTCGCGTCGGACGACGATGCGGACGACGATGCGGACGGCGATGCGGACGACGACGCGAGTGACGACGACGATGACGACGACAACACCCCGGACGATGACGCCGACGACGACAGTGACGATGACGATGCCGACGATGACGCAACATCCGAATGCCCGGAGGGCATGTCGTTCGTTCCCGGCGGCAAGACGGTGGTGCTGAATCACGGCACGCGCTGGGGCGGTCCGGATGTGACGATCGAGGAAACGGCGGTCGTGGACGATTTTTGCATCGACATCTACGAGGCGTCGCAGCCCGACGCGACGGAGAGCAGTTGGGGGAGCTGGCACTGGAGCCAGGAGACCGATCCGCCGCCCGCGACGAGCCGGACGGGCGTATGGTCGTGGGTGGACATTTCGCAGGAGGATGCCCAGCACGCGTGCGAGGCGGCGGGCAAGCGCCTGCCGACGATCGCGGAGTGGCAGACGGCGTATTCGGGGCACGAGGGCGTGATCTGGCCGTGGGGCTCGGACGAGTTCGATGAGACCAACACCTGCCTGGTCGGAATGCCGTGGGCGGCTTATCCCGGAGGCGCGTGCTGCTACGAGAACTGCCTTCACGATGTGTGCTGGGAGGCGTGCGATATGGTCGGCAACATCTCTGAATGGACCGCGACCGACTGGAATCCGGAATGCCCGGCCAACGCGAACGTCAAGACGGTAGCCGGCGGGTACACCAACGGATTTGAATCGAACACGGACCAATATGAGGACCCGCCGGGGTCGGAGTGCTGGTATTATTCGGGTTGGTCGCACGAACGATACGGGATGCATGCGCACGACGCGTCGACGATCCGGTTTCACGATGACGGCTTCCGCTGCGCGAAATCCCTGGAGTTGAAGCGATGACAAATCCGGTATCCGATCGCGCCCGCGCGAGCATGCGTGTTTTATTCGCGGCGATGCTGATCGCGCTTTTCGCGGCGTCGCTTGGCGCGGCGGGTTGCGGCGGCGGGGAGTCGGGTGCCTCGACGCCTTCCGCGCGCGGCGACGATGACGACGGAACGGGCGCGCCGGATCCGGACGACGACGATGCGGCGGGCGACGACGATTTCGACGACGACGCGAGTGACGACGACGATGCCGGCGACGATGACGCGGACGACGACGACGCGAGCGACGACGACGCGACGGATGACGACACCGACGACGACGATAGCGACGACGATGACGACGACGATAGCGACGACGACAGTGACGACGACACCGGCGACGACGATTCCGATCCGCCGGTCGTCACGATCGCAAAGCCGGAGTCGGGCAAGACCTACAACACGCACGAGATCACGGTGGAAGCGCGCGCCGAGAACGCGGATTTCGGGAGCGTGCGCGCGTATTACGACAGCGTGGACGTCACGAGCCTGCTTTCGATCGTGCAGGACCAGGGCGGAGCCACGGCAGACGGCTATGACTTCGACATCACCGGCAAGATCGACGGCGTCACGGCGGGGCCGCACCAGTTCCGCGTGGCGGCGACCAACGCCGACGGCACGACCGTGAAAACCTCGAATTTCGACGTGTTCATCGACGATCCGTATCTGGAGTTGGCCGTCTCGGACAATCTCGTTCAGCCGGACGAGTCGGTGACGGCCTCGGTGACGATTTATGACGAAAACGGCGCGCCGGTGAACCTGACGTATACCTACGGGGTTTCGCCAAACAGCGGCTTTTCGCGCAACGGCGATGTCTTCACGTTCACGCAGACGGGCTCGTACACGATCACCGCGTCGGCGACGTACAAGGGCGACGTGCTTTCGGATTCGGAAACGGTGGAGGTGAAGGATCTCATCCCCGCGTCGGTGGATATGGTTTTGTCGACGACCGAGACGGTCGCGGGCGTACCGGTGATCGCGAACGCGACGGTGAAAAACGCGGGCGGCGAAGCGCTCGACGGCTTCCTGGTCGTTTACACCGTGTTCCCGAGCGCGGGCGTGACGGTGAACGGCAACATCGTCACGATGACCAAGGCGCGCTCGCACAAGATCACCGGAACGGTGCAGGGCACGAGCATCAAGGATAACGAGGACTGCAACGTCATTCCGGGGCAGCCGGCGAAGGTGGTGCTGACAATCAGCAAGGCCACGATCAACGCGGGGCAGTCGATTACCTGGAGCGCGAAGGTCACGGACCTGTTCGACAACGAGATCGACGGCGCCATCACGCTGACGGTGACCCCGACGACGGGCGTGGTGGTGAACGGGAACACGATCACCTTCAACAAGGCGAAAACGACGCCGTTCAAGGTGAAGGCGCAATACACGTTCCTGTTCGACACGAAAGACGTGCAGGTGAACGACAACCGCGAGCCGTCCATCGCGTGGACGAGCCCGGAGCGCGGATCGGTGACGGGCTCCTCCGGCGTGACCGTGCAGGGCGTGGTGACCGAAAACGAAAGCGCGCTCAAAAGCTTCAAGATCAACGATCAGAATGTGGTGGTCGGGCCGACGGGCCAGTTCACGCACGTGGTCGGGTCGCTTGAATGGGGCGTCAACATCATCGAGGCGATCGCGATCGACGATTTCGACAACACCTCGAAGGCGAACATCTCCGTCATGCGCGGCCAGCTTTTGCCGGATGACGAGATGATCGAGGGCGTGATCGGCGTGCGCATCAACGACAGCGGCCTGACGGAGATCGAGGAATTCGTCGCCGAGGCGATCGGGGAGCTCGACATCACCGAACTGCTCGATCCTTACCTGCCGTTTGTCATGGGCAATCCGGGCGACGCACTTTACGTGGTCGGCGATTTCACCACGTTCAACTTCGGTTCGCCGACGATCGACCTGCAGCCGCAAGTCGGCGGTCTCGGCTTTGACGCGGCGATTTCCGGCATCGACATGGACGGCTACATTGACATCTCGTACAGCGGCGGCGCGCCGGCGCGGTTCACGATGGAGATATCCGGCACCATCACCGCCGGCGCGGACATCGGGATCGACATCGTCTCCGACACGCTCGAGGTTTCGCTCGACAACTTCACGGTGAGCCTCGCGCAACTAACGGTCGTGCTGAACGGCATCGACAGCGCGCCGATCATCGCGCTTTTGCAATCGCTCATGCAGCAGCTCGTCTCCGATCTGCTGGAGGGCGAGGTGGCGGACCTTCTCGACGATCTGTTCGCGGATCTCGATCTGTCGTTCGCAACCGATATCGAGGGCGTGAACTACAATTTCGAATTCGATTTCAACGACGTGGATTTCTACGTCGACGGCGGCACGATCTGGATCGACGGCCGCGTCACGGCGGACACGGTCGATCCCGACACGCGCGATATCGGCGGGAGCCTGTTCACCGCGGGCGCGCTGCCGACGCTCGATATGCGCACGCCCGTAGGGAATCAGCTTTACGGATTCGGCGTCGCCCTCGGCGACGACTTCATCAATCAGATGCTCTATCGCTTTTTCCGCGCGGGACTGATCACGATCCACATCAACGAGGAGTTCGCCGACGAGCAGGGCTTCCAGTGGGATCTGACGACGACGGATCTGGCCTTTTTCCTGCCGGGGCTCGCGGACCTGTACCCGGACGCGCCGATCGAGTTCTGGCTCGATCCGCAGCTTCCGCCCGTCGTCATCTTCAGCGACGACGGGGGCCTTGGCCTCGAGCTTCAGATCGGCGATCTGCTGATGGACCTGAAGGTCATTCCCGACGGCGAGTCGCCGGTGAACGCGCTCGGCGTGGCCGCGGGGATCACCGTGCCGCTCTCAATCGACATCGACACCGACACGCAGGCGCTTTCGCTCATCTTCGGGCAACCCACGGTCGCGGTGGACGTGTACGACAGCCAGTTCATCTATTTCCCGTACGGGCTTATCGAGCAACTGATTCCGTTCGTGGTGGAGTTGGCGTTGCCTCTGATCTCGAACATGCTGCAGGATATTCCGCTGCCGGTGTTCGAGGGCTTCGCCTTCCCCATCGTGGAAACTTCGGCCTTCGGGCTATATGACGATTACCTCGGGATCTTCGGCGATCTCGAGTTGATCACCACCCCCTGACCAGTGAGGATGTGATGATGCGTTCCATTTTGATCGTCGCCTGCGCGATCGCCGCGTTTTCCGCGGCGCCCGCCTTCGCGCAGAACGACTTTGAGGGAGACGTGAATTTCCTGATCCCGATCGCGATGTTGCCGGATTCGCTCTACGACTTCGCGTTTCGCGTGGAGAACACGACGACGCCCAGCGAGACGCGCCGGTGGGTCGAGCAGGTCGAGATGTACATGCCGAGCGCGGGGTACAATCTTTTCGTGCTGGATCTGGATCCGCCGCAGGCGCTGCACGGCGGCACGTGGGATGTCGACGCGGCCAAGGACGACGAAGGCGTCTGGGGCATCGTCTGGATGCACTCGGCCGGATCGACGTCGGCGGGCTTCGGCGACATCAAGGAAGGCGAGTTCCTGGACTTCAACTTCCGCGCGCAAACCGACGACTCGGCGACCGACGGGTTTGACTGGCTGCTCGCGGCTGACAGCGGCGAAATCATCTCCGGCACGGCGTTCATCGGCGGCGGCGATGACGACGACGATTTCGACGATGACGATGATTTCGACGATGACGATGACGATGCGTTCGCCGACGACGACGCCACGGACGACGACGACACATCGCCCAACGTTCCCGACGACGATGACGACGAGTTCGGCCGCACCGGCGCCGACAGCGACGACGGCGACGGCGGGTGCGGGTGCTAAAAGAAGGCTGGAAGGCTGAAAGGCTGAGAGACGGGAAGGCGTCGTAATCGCCGCGTGCGGACGCGACACCCTGCGCCTGCAACCCGACCGGTTGGAACCGCGACCGTTAGACCGGAAGGGCATCGACTCAAGTACGAACCGCAACCGTAAGGGAGCGGGTCGAAAATGCGATCAAATAACCGCGGCGGCGCTTGACGGCGCCGCCGCGGTTTTGCGTTGACGCGGTAAATGGCCTGCGAGCATACTCAAGCGCGGGAGTGCATCATGAGTACCAAGGAATCAATCGCCACGCGCGGCGAAAACGAAATCGAACTGGACCTGCCGGCGGAGAAGCCCATTTTGATCACAAAGGACGGGAAACCGACTGGTGTCTATTATCCGATCGGCGATCCGCAACGGCTCCCCGACGATGTCCGGAGGGATCTGATCCGATTGCTTAGCGAAAGCCTGCGGGCGCAGAGCGATGCGGCCGGAATAACGATCACGGACGAGCAGATCCTTGCCGACATCAAAGAATTTCGCCGGCGTCGTCGCGGACGCTAACGTCCTTTTGGCGGCGGCTGCCGGTCGCGCGGCGTCACGCATTTTTTCGCAATTTCGAATAACAACCCATTCGTGTCGTTTCACCTGCGATGAGGTCGAAAAGTACTTGGCGCCGGTGGCTTCCAAGTACGCGGTCGATATCGATCGCGCGACTTTGAACTGGAATACCCTGACGATTCGGATTCACGAACGAAACGAATACGCCTCGAAATGGGAGGAGGCTCGCCGCGCCATCGACGCGCGCGATCCCGACGACGCGCACGTTCTCGCGCTCGCGATGACGCTCGATTTGCCGATCTGGTCGAACGACAAGGATCTCGCCGGGCATGGCGTGGATGTTTATCCGACCGCCGTTTTGCTTGCGATTCTCGAGGCCCGATCCCGGGAATGACGACGCGGCGGCATCCGATGGAGCCGCCGCGTTCATGGATCGTACCGGATTCCGCTTCCGCGCGGACCCGGCGAGCGGTCGCCCGAGCGTCGCTTACGCTTCGGGCGTCTCGGCCTTCACCACCTGCACGCGCGCGGTGGCGATGACATCGTAGCCCAGGCGGATCGGCACCTCGTGGACGCCGGCGCGCTTGATCGGCTCGTCGAGCACGATGCGCTTGCGGTCGATCTCGACGCCTTGCGCGGCGAGGGCTTCCTCGATGTCCCGCGTACCGATCGAGCCGAAGAGCTTGTCTTCCTCGCCGACGTTCGCGGTGATGTGGATCTGCGTCGTCTCGATGCGCCGCTTGACGGCCTCGGCGCCCGCGACCTCTTTCTTGCGGCGCGCTTCCGCCACGCGCTTCTGGTGGTTCAGGTTCTTGACCGAGCGCTCGGTCGCCTCGGCGGCGAGCTTGCGCGGCAGCAGAAAGTTCCGCGCGTATCCGGCCGCGACGTTCACCACGTCGCCGATCTGACCCACCGTGTCGACATCCGCCAGCATGATGACCTTCATGCGTTCCTCCTCGAGATGGCGCGCCCGAAGGCGGCCCTTTGCGTTGCTGATATTCCGGTTTTCAAAACAAACACGGATAAAACGTTCGAAAAACAAACACGGACAAAATAGAAACGATGGAACGAATGGACCTCATGGACACGTTGGGAAGGGCGTGTGCCGATGCGATTTCATTCCGCATTTCGCATTCGTCACGCGTCTCCTTCCCCGTCCTTTTCCGGCGGCTCTTCCTTCACCGCCGGCGCCCGCCGAAGGCGCCGGAAATCCAGCCAGATATCGAGCACGCCCATCGTCGCGAGCGCGGGCACGAGCATGGCGCCCATGAAGGCAAGCGCGAAGGCATACGTCAAAAAGCGCAGGCCGGGCGAGAAACGCATGCGCCGCATCGCGTGGCTGACGATCGCCGCGCCCTGAAAGAAAAACGGCGTCATCGCGACGATCAGCACGTTCGCGGCGACGGCGGTGACCATTCCGTCGCGCGACATCACCAGGCCGACCGCGGGCAGAAGCACGCCGAAGACCATCGGCTCGGGCGCCGACCAGGCGGAAAAATCCAGCGCGCCGCGAAACGGCCGGCCCGGTTCGCCAAAACGCACGGCGATCATCAGGTTTAGCCAGGCCGTGATGAACGCGAGCGCGACGTTCGCGCCTGGCGTCACCAGCACGGCGGTCTGAAGCACGCCCTGCATGCGCGCGGCGTCGGCGGCCGTGTCAGCCTGCATTCCGATCCCATATTGTTCAAAGATCAACGCGCGATTGGCTTCGACCAGGTCGACCACGCTCGCGAGGTCGCCCGCGGTCAGCCCCATGCCCGCGGCGACGACCGCGGCCAAGACAACCATGCCGGCAAGGGCCATCGCCGCGCCGGCCAGAAACACCGCCTCCACGCGATCGAACCGCGCGAATCCGTACGCCAGGCCCGGGCCGGAGGCGATGAAGACCGCAAGCGTGTAGGCCGCGAATCCCGCGCCGCCGATGCCAAGGCAAATCAGCACGAACGTCAGCAGCAGCGCCCAGGCGGCGACGCGTCCCCGCCGCATCTCCATCAAAACGATGGAGGCCGGGAAGGTCATCGCCATCACGATGATGGCGAGCGATACGACGACGTCTATCGCCGACGTCATCGGATGTTCGCGTTATCCGCTGAGCGTCGAGCTGACAAACGGCAACAACGCCACCTGCCGCGCGCGCTTGATCGCCAAGGTCATCTCGCGCTGATGTTTCGCGCAGTTACCCGAAATCCGCCGCGGAATGATCTTCCCGCGCTCGGTGATGAACTGCGACAACAGCTTGGATTCCTTGTAATCGATCACGATCGTCGTGTCCGCGCAAAAACGGCACACGCGACGCTTTTGCAGCGCGCGCCGGCGGCGCTGCGTCGTTGAACGGGCCATGACCATATCGAACTCCTTGCGCGCCCGTCACGGGACGCGCCCATCCAAACGTTAAAAGGGAATGTCCTCGTCGTCGAACGGCGGCGGTTCGTCGCTGACGCGCTCGCTCTTTTCGCCGCCTTCGCCCCGCGCGCCCGGCGGGGAGCCGAGAAACTGGATCGTGTTTCCCACGACCTCAACCTTGCTTCGCTTCGTTCCGTCCTTGGCTTCCCAGCGGCGCTGCGTCAGCTCGCCCTCCACAAGGATCGGACGGCCCTTCGCGAGATACTTCGCGCAGTTCTCCGCGGTGGTGCCAAAGACGACGATATCGAAAAAGCTCGCCTCCTCTTCCCACCGCTCCCCGCGCTTGACGCGGCGGTTCACCGCGAGCCCCATGTTCACGATCGTCGTGCCGCCGTCGGTCACGCGCTTTTCGGGATCGCGGGTGAGGTTTCCGACCAGAATCACGCGATTAAAATTCGCCATGTCGATGCTCCCGCCGTTTTCGCGCGCTCACTCCGTCTCGTCGCCTTCATCCGCGTCCTCGCCGTCTTCCTCGGCGCCGGAATCGGACTCGTCATCGTCATCGGCGTCCATTTCCGTATCGATGTGGTCATCCGTGCCCGCGGCGTCCCCGGTCTTATCGGGCTCGGCGCTCGCGCGGCGGCGCGGCCTGTCATCGTCATCGTCGTCGCGGTCGCGATCACGGTCACGGTCACGGTCGCGGTCGCGATCACGGTCCCGGCCGCGGCGGGGTTCGCCGTCGCCATCCTCGCCGGCGGCGGGCGCTTCCTCGCCGTCGATCGGCACCATCTTCGGCGTGACCTTGGAGTAATGCTCTTTCTCCGTTTCGAGGACGATGTCCTCCTCGGAGAGCTGGACGGTCAGCCAGCGGAGCACCTCGGGGTTGAGGCGCGCGACGCGCTCGAGCTCGGTGATCTTGTCGGGTTCGGTGGCGAAGGTGGTGAGCTGGTAGATGCCCTTGGCCGCCTTCTTGATCTCGTAGGCGAGTTTTTTCTTGCCCCAGCTTTCGTGGAGAAGGATCTCGCCGCCCTGGCCGGTGATCGTGCCGGTCAGCTTTTCAATCGCCGCGTGCGTCGCCTCGACGGGCGAATCGTGACGCAAAACGTATAGCAACTCGTACTTTCGCACGGGTCCCCCTTTTGGTCGTTCGGCCCCGGAGCCCCCCATAGGCGCCGGAGCAAGGAAGAAAATCGGGGGAGCGGCCCGCTCCCCCGCCGGATTTTCGCCGTCTATATCACAACAACGGCGCGATCACCAGCGCGACCACCGACATCAGCTTGATGAGGATGTTCATCGCCGGGCCGCTCGTGTCCTTGAAGGGATCGCCGACTGTGTCGCCGACAACCGCCGCCTTGTGCGTATCGGAACCCTTGCCGCCGTACTGGCCTTCCTCGATCAGCTTCTTCGCGTTGTCCCATGCGCCGCCGGCGTTGGCCATGAGCAGCGCCAGGAACACGCCGACGAGCGTCGCGCCCGCGAGAAAACCGCCGAGGGCTTCCTTGCCGAGCGTGAAGCCGACGATGACCGGCGCGGCGACCGCGAACAAGCCGGGCAGGATCATCTCGCGGATCGCGGCGTCGGTCGAAATGGCGACGCAGCGCGCGGAATCGGGCTTTTGCGAACCGTCCTTCAAGCCCGGCATCTCGCGGAACTGGCGTCGCACCTCGGCGACCATGGACGCCGCGGCGCGGCCGACGGCTTTCATCGTCATGGCGCCGACAAGGAACGGCATGATGCCGCCGATGAACAGGCCGACAATGACGTGATTGTTCATGAGAGACAGGTCGATGACCTGCATGTTGGACGCACGCAAAAACGCGGCGAACAGCGCGAGCGCGGTGAGCGCCGCGGAGCCGATGGCAAAGCCCTTGCCGATCGCGGCCGTGGTGTTGCCGAGCGAATCGAGCTTGTCGGTGATCTTGCGGACGTCCGGTCCAAGCCCGGCCATTTCGGTGATGCCGCCGGCGTTGTCGGCGACGGGGCCGTAGGCGTCCACGCTCATGGTGATGCCGACGGTGGCCAGCATCGAGACGCCGGCGATGCCGATGCCGTAGAGGTCGCCGAGCGAGTAGGCCACCCAGATCGTGGCGGCCAGAACGAGGACCGGCAGGGCGGTCGATTCAAGCCCGATCGCGAAGCCCGAAATGATGTTCGTGGCGGGACCGGTTTCGGAAGCCTTGGCGATCGCGTGAATCGGCTTTCCGCTCGTGTAGTATTCGGTAAGGACGCCGATGAGGACGCCGGACAGGAGCCCCGCGACGACCGCGCCGTACACGTGCCACATCTGGCCCGAATCCCAAAGCAGCAGCACGCACGCGGCCAGCGCGCCGACGAGATAAACGCCGCCGGCATACCAGGTCGCCTTGCGAAGGGCCGAGGCCGGATCCTGGTTCTTGAGCTTGTCGATCATGCGCGAGCCGAACAGCGACCCGATAAGGCCGACGGAAATGAGGACGATCGGCAGGGTCATCCAGCCCATGACATCGCCGCCGCGATAAACGGCGATGACGAATGTCGCAACGACGGAGCCGACGTACGATTCGAACAGGTCGGCGCCGAGGCCGGCCACGTCGCCGACGTTGTCGCCGACGTTATCCGCGATGACGGCGGGGTTGCTCGGATCATCCTCGGGGATGCCCGCCTCGACCTTGCCGACGAGGTCGGCGCCGACGTCCGCGGCTTTCGTGTAGATGCCGCCGCCCACGCGCGCGAAAAGCGCGATGGAACTGGCGCCCATCGAGAAGCCGCCGATGACGCTCGCGAACGCGGAGAAATTCTCCAGGGTGTTCGACGCGAACACGGGGTAGAGGAAAAACAGGCCCAGGCCGAAAAGCCCGAGGCTCGCGACCATGAGTCCCATGACGTTGCCGCCGGCGAACGCCTGCGCCAGCGCCTCGCCCGCGCCCTTGGTGGCCGCGGCCTGCGCGGTGCGCACGTTGGCCTTGGTGGCGGCCTTCATGCCGACAAATCCCGCTCCCACCGAGCAGAGTCCGCCCGCCATGAACGCGACGGCCGTCCACAAGTCGCGGTAAACCGCAAGCAGCACAAACACCGCGAGCCCGAAGATCGCGAGCACGCGGTATTCGCGTTTCAGAAAGACGGATGCGCCCTCGGCGATGGTGTCGGAAATGCCGCGCATATGGTCCGTGCCCGCATCCGCCTCGAGGATGCGGTTATAGACCTTGTAGGCCGCGGCAAGACCCACCACACCGAGGATCCAGCCGAAAAACCCAAGAAAGTCACCCATGGATCGGATCCTCCTTATCCCGCCTGGCGGGATATCGACAAACGAAATCTCGAAACCCGGCGGCCCGTTTGGGCCATCGGGTCAGTCAGCGTGAAACCGGTTTTGCGTCGCCGCCAGACCTTCCTCGAACAACATGATCGCCGCGTCCGCCGCGCGTTCGATCGGCGTATCGAACAGGCGGCGCTCCTTCGCGGACAGGCGCATCAACACCCAATCCGCCGTTTCGACGCGCGGATTGTCGGGCCGGCCGACGCCCAGGCGCAGGCGGTAAAAGCCCTCGTCGCCCAGATCCTGCGCGATCGACAACACCCCCTTGTGCCCCGCCGCGCTTCCCCCGCGTTTGACGCGGATACGCCCGGGCGCGAGGTCCACCTCGTCGTGCAGGACCAGGATGTCGTCCACCGCGACGCGGTAGAACGCGGCAGCCGCGCGAACCGCGCGCCCGGAAACGTTCATGAACGTTCGCGGTTTCAGGAGCAGCGCGGCGTCGCCGGCGATACGCCCGTTCGCGATATCCGCGTCGAACTTCCGGCCCGAAAAAGCGGCGCCGATGCGTTCGGCGATGATGTCACAGATCCAGAACCCCGCGTTATGTCGCGTGGATTCGTAGGCCGGGCCCGGATTGCCGAGCCCGACGATCAACTTCACGAGAAACTCCGGAGACGAACGGGCCGCCGCGCCACGCGCGGGGTTATTCCCCGCCGCCCTCGGCCGGCTTGGCCTTGCCTTCGCCCTCGGCCTCGCCTTCGGCGCCTTCGCCCGCTTCCTCGGCCGGCTTCTCCTCGACTGCGCGGGGAATGACGCACGCGATCAGCGGCGCGTCGGCCGGCGAGGCGAGTGCGACCTTTTCCGGGAGCGTGAGGTCCGACAGGTACCAGGTTTGACCAAGTTCCAGCGCCGACACGTTGCAATGAATCGCGTTGGGGATGTCCGTGGGCAGGCAGCTCACCTCGATGTCGCGCGCGATGGGCGTCACGACGCCGCCGAGTTTCACGCCCGCGGCCTCGCCCTCGTAGATGACGGGCACGGTGACGCCGATCGGCTTGGCGAGGTCGATGGCCAAAAGGTCGATCGACAGCGGGTCGCGCGTGATGTGGTGAACCTGCAAGTCGCGGATGATGAACACCTTGCCGGCCAGCTCGCCTCCGTTGTCCACCGAAAGGCGCACGAGCGCGGTGCTCACGTTGTGCTTGCGCGTGAACTTGACGAATTCGTCGCCGTCCATCGAAAGCGCGGTCGGCGTGATGTCGCCGCCGTAGGCCACGGCGGGAATCCGGCCGGCGCGGCGCGACCGGCGCGCGGCGCCCTTGCCCTTTTCGTCCCTGCGTTCCGCATGTAGTTCGTAGATCGCCATGATGTCGTCTCCCCGCCGGGATTGGCCGTTCGGCGGATTAGTTGATGACCTGAATGTCGGTGAACAGCGAGCTGACCGAGCCGCCGCAATGGATATTGACGATGGCGTTGGCCAGGAGCCCCGCGACCGTCACGACACGGATCTTGTTCACGGTTTTCGCCTCCGCGGAAAGCGGAATCGTGTCCGTGACCAGCATCAATTCGATGTTCGATTCCGAAAGCCGGCGCACCGCGTCGCCGGAGAAAACCGGGTGCGTGCCGAGCGCGAACACCCGGCGCGCGCCGCGTTCGGCCAGCGCCTCGGCCGCGGCCACGAGCGTCCCGCCCGAGTCGATCATGTCGTCGACGAGGATCGCGATCTTGTTTTCGACCTCGCCGATGATGTTGACCTGCGCGACCTGCCCCGGCTTGGCGCGGCGCTTGTCGACGATCGCGAGGCCCGCGTTGTTGTGCAGAAGGTGCGCGAGATAACGCGCCCGGCGCACGCCGCCCGCGTCGGGCGAAACGACCACGACATCGCCGTCGAGCACGTCCTCCATCTTCTCGAGCGTGCGCGAGATCTCGGCGGTCGCGTAAAGGTTGTCCACGGGAATGTTGAAAAAGCCCTGAATCTGCCCGGCGTGAAGATCCACCGTCAGGATGCGGTCCGCGCCGGCGGTGGTCAAAAGATCGGCCACGAGTTTCGCGGTGATCGGCGCGCGCGGGGCGACCTTGCGGTCCTGGCGCGCGTATCCGTAATAAGGAATGACGGCGGTGATGCGCTCGGCGCTCGCGCGCGAGAAAGCGTCGAGCATGACGAGCAATTCCATGAGTGAGCCGTTCACGTCCGGCCGGCAGGTGGGCTGCACGACGTAGACGTCCTTGCCTCGCACCGACTCGGCGATCTCGACGTTGATTTCCCCGTCCGCGAAATGCGAGACGTACGCGTCGCCGACCTCGATTTGCAGCGTGTCGCAGATGGCCTTGGCCAGCTCCGGGTGCGCGTTGCCCGTGAACACGCGGATATAGTCAGGGTCAACCGACAAGGATGTCGACACGGCGCGGTTTCCGTTAAACACGAGGAGCGACTCGTCGTTGGCGAAAGGGGGCTTGGCCTGAAGCCCCGGGACTGGGAACGGCGGGCTTTTGCCAGAATGCCCGCGTTATGTCAAGCGCGAAGGACCGCGTTACGGCGCGCTCGCCACGCCACTCTCCCCGTTGCGGCGACGCGCCACGTCCCGGTCGGGTTCACCGAACGCACCGGCGTTCGGAAGACGCTCACCTGGGACACGGCGAGGTCCGCGGGCATGAACGAGATCGTGTCGTCGTTCGTCTCGCCATCGGCCTCGACCGCCAAGTCGAACTGGCCCGGCGTGAAGCTGAACGCGTCGAAGACCGGGCCCCCTCGACCGTGCGGCAAACGCCGCGCCGCCGGCTGCGCCGTCAGCAAAGCAAACGTCGTCCGACTCCGATCGGGACGGGGTGCGCGGCTGGTTCCGCATCGGCAAACAGCTTTCAAAAGCCGCGTCGTTTCATCCGCGACGCCATTTTTCAACAGACGCACGCCCCGCCGCGCCCGGTTCGACAGCGCTCCGATTATCACAAGATAACTTTAATAGGTGACCGTCCCCATTTATTCCATTTATTTGATAATAGGTGACTGTCCCCTATTTCCCCGATTCGTGATTCGCCATTCCCCATTGGCGATCACTCCGTGCACCACGTCCCGGTCGGGTTCGACGTGAAGTCGGGCGCCATGAAGACGAAGTCCTGGACGACCGCGCCGCCGGCCGGAAGGAATGGAATGGATTCCTCGACGGCGCCGCCGTCGGCTTGCAGTGTTATGACGTAGTCGTCCGGAGTCACGTTGAAGGCAACGAACAACGGAATTTCGGGGTGCGTTCCTTCGCCGTCGTACGGGCCTCCGGTGGTGATGTCGCGCTCCGTCGATTCGACGAAATCGAGGCATTCGTCCCATTGCAGGTACAGATTTGCCTGCGCGGCCGGGTCGAAATCCACCGCCACGCACCCGACATGTTCGAAATCCGACGCGGTGTCGTATTCGATCGATCCGACGACCGTGCCCTTGTTCACGAAGTCCGGCCACACGCCGCGGACCTTTAGCTAGCGCTAAATCACGTCTCATATCCCCGGCAGGCTATATAGTATTAATCCAGATGATGCCCCCGCGATAATATGACTGCCATCGGACGCAATAAAAGCATCAGAGACGCCTGCATCGGCACAATCAATCCAATCGCGTTCCCAATTAAAGCCATCCCCGCTAATCGCACGTTCTGTACAGTTTGTAACTAACTTGGTTGAACTCGTATATATGTAAACGGTATCATCGGCGCCTAAAGTGATATGACCTTCCTCCGAAGTCCCGATTACTTGTTGAAGTGAAAAAGCATCCCAAGCGCCACTTCGGTTTGACGAATAGTAAATAAATCGATTGGCTCCGGTAATATCGTCAACGGCGACGTGAACACGATTTAATGAATCCAGGGCTACTGACGCGTTGCCGCTGGTACTTACGACGTCGAGTAGAAAATCTTCGATCCACGTCCCGTTGTTTTTCGTAGCATGATAAAAACTTTTCTCGCGGCGAAACACAATGTGGACGTCATTGATTTCGGAAATCGCAATATCCGCACCGTCAGTCGTTCCAGTTGCAATATCTTCCGTATGCCAGGCGCTGCCTATTTTTTCGCTAAATTGCAAGAGCGAGATATTATCCGTCTTCAGCAATACAGGAGCGTCGTTCTGCAACAAAGCGATCTTCGCCGCAGCACCGCCAGCAATGTTTTCGATTAGCCAGTTCGATTCGGTTCTGTGGGCATATTTCTCTTGGCCTATGCTGTGGTCCCAAAACGCGACGTGTGGTCGATTCAAGGAATCAATCGCGATGTCCGGGTAGTAGCCTACGTTTTTGCCCTCCGCGATGATTTCTTCGCGCCATTGCCCGCCGGTATTTGTGAGGTAAATGAAAGCGGGACTAGGATTAATTCGATAATAAACCGCATGAAGCGAGTCGTCGGGGCCCAGGGCGTAGGCGTCGTGGTCGGCGGAAATATGTCCGTCGTAAATCCTCGATGTAATCGCGTCGGTTCCGTTCGTGTAGAGCCAGTTCATCGACGACTGGTCATCCGACATCATCGTCGCGGCCGCGTATGTATTCGAGCAATATTTGGCCTTCGTCACCTGCCCGTCGTCAG
>JAIOHV010000161.1 GCA_019912885.1 bacterium | reverse complement strand
TCGCCGCCGAGCGCCGCGTCGACGTGAATGCGCGCGTCCGCGGGCAGATTCAAAATGCGCGCCGCGCGGCCGCGCGCGTCGATGCGCCACCCGCGTCCGTCTCGGACCGTCACGATGTCGCGCAAAGGCATATCGAAGATGCCGCGCCGCACGGCCTTCAGGAATGCTTCCTTGGCCGCAAAACGCATCGCCGCCTCCTCGGGCGAAAAACCGCCGGCGTCATGCGGCGCGGCCTCGTCCTCGGCGAAGATGCGCCGCCGCAAACGCGCGCCGTGGCGCTCGATCGCGCGCGCGAGTCGCGGCACAAACACGATATCGACACCAAGGCCCAGGATCATTCGTCGGTTCCGCGGGCGTTGCGGACGGCGTCGATCATCTCGCGCACGGCGCGTTCGAATCCGACGAGCACCGCGCGCGCCACGATGGAGTGGCCGATGTTGAGCTCGGTGATATGCGGGATCGCAGCGATGGCGCCGACGTTGCGGTAATTCAGCGCGTGGCCCGCGGCGACCCGCATCTTGAGGCGCTCGGCGAGCCGCGCCGCATCAAGTACGTTCTGATACTCGCGGCGTCGCGTGTCGGCCTCCGGCGCCTCGCAGTAACGCGACGTGTTGATCTCGATGGCGCGCACGCCGATCTCGTGCGCCGCCTTGATCTGGTCCGACGACGGGTCGATGAAGACGCTCACGCGGATATCGCGCTGCGAGAGCAGGTTCAGCGCGTTGCCGATGCCCTCGCGGTTGTGCGTGATCGACAGGCCGCCCTCGGTGGTCACCTCCTCGGGCCGCTCGGGAACGAGCGTCACGATGTCCGGTCCCAACTCAAGACAGATCCCGATCATCTCCTGCACCGGGCAGATTTCGACGTTCAATTTCGTGTGGATCGTTTGGCGCAACAAGCGCAGGTCGCGTTCCTGGATGTGGCGGCGATCAAGGCGGAGGTGACAGGTGATGCCATCGGCGCCGGCGATCTCGGCGATCGAGGCCGCCCACACGGGGTCCGGATCGGCGACGCCGCGCGCCTGGCGCACCGTCGCGACGTGGTCCACGTTGACATTCAGTTCGGTCATGACGGAGCTCGTAAGGCAACACCCACGGAGGATTCCGTGGGCGTCACAAATTCATCCGATGATCGAGGTGTGTCAAGCGAGCGAATCCGGATTTCGGATTTCGGATTTGGAATCGCAGAATCGCAGCTCAACACGGAGGGGAAAAAGACACAAAGGGAATAAACGAGTTTTCCATTCGTGATCTTTGTGCTTTTTGTGCCTTCGTGTTGAAATTTTTGGTTCGGCGATGATGCCGTGGTCACGCCTCGCCGACCGCGCCACCGATGCAGGCGTCGATGTCCGCCGCGATCGCGTCGATGCGTTCGGCGTGTTCACCCTCGACGATCACGCGGCACAGCGATTCGGTGCCCGAATAACGCACGAGCACGCGGCCCCTTTCGCCAAGTTCCGATCGCGCGGAGTCGAGAATTTTCGCAAGGCCGGCGATCTCCTCCAAAGGCGGCTTGGCGCGCACGCGGATATTCTTTCGCGCCTGGGGAAAATCGCGCATGGCGCCGTGGAAGAATTCGGACGCGGGCCGGCCCGACCGCAACTGCGTCGCGAGGATTTGCAACGCGCTCATGACGCCGTCGCCCGTGGTGTGCTCGTCGAGAAAGATCATGTGGCCGCTTTTTTCGCCGCCGTAATTGAAGCCGCCGGCCTGCATCGCCTCGATGACGTAGCGGTCGCCGACATCGGTGCGAACCACCTGCCCGCCGGCCTCGAGCATGGCGACATCGAGCCCCTTGTTGCTGTCCACGGTCGTGACGAGCGTCCGTCTGGAAAGGCGGTCCTGGGCCAAAAGCGCCTTCGCGGTCGCGGCCATAAGGTGATCGCCGTCGACGATCGCGCCGGTTTCGTCGGCGATCACCACGCGATCCGCGTCGCCGTCAAACGCGATGCCGATGTCCGCGCTGACCGCCTTCACGGTGTCGGCCATCGCCTTCGGATGCTGCGCGCCGCAGTCCTCGTTGATGTTCAGTCCGTTCGGGCGGTTTCCGATGATCGTCAGCGAGGCGCCGAGCTCGAGAAACACCGCGGGCGCCACTTTGTAGGCCGCGCCGTTCGAGCAATCGAGCACGATCCGCATGCCCTCGAGCGTTAGCTCCGCGGGAAATGCCTTCTTGAGGAAGACGATGTAGCGGCCCATCGCGTCGTCGATGCGATACGCGCGGCCGACGTCCGCGGCGGTGGCGGGATGCGTTTCCGCCTCGCGCGCGTCCATGATGTCCTCGATGCGGTGCTCGACCTCGTCGGGCAACTTGAATCCGTGCGAATCGAAAAACTTGATGCCGTTGTCCTGAAACGGGTTGTGGCTCGCGGATATAACGACGCCCGCGTCGGCGCGCATGTCGCGCGTGAGGAAGGCGATGCCCGGCGTCGGCAGCGGTCCGACCAGAAAAGCGTCGACGCCCGCCGCGCAGATGCCGGCGGCCATGGCGAACTCCAGCATGTAACTGCTGCGCCGCGTGTCTTTGCCGATGATGACGCGGTGGAGGCCATCTTCGCGCCGGAAGTGATACGCGGCGGCGCGGCCAACGCGCATCGCGACCTCAGTGGTCATCGGATCCTGATTGGCGACGCCGCGGATGCCGTCGGTGCCGAAATATTTTCGTGGAGTCATGGCGCCTCTCCGATCATTTTTTCTTCTTGCCCTTCTTGTCGGTCTGTTTCGCGTTCTCTTTGAGTTCCAGCGTCACCGCCGGGATGTCGAGGCCGACAAGCAGTGTGTCCTCGTCGCCGGACACGACGATCTGCGGGCGCACGGTATGCTTGCCTGGCGCAAGCCCCGCCGCGTCCACGACAAGGCGAATCGTCTCGCTTGTCAGACGGCCCATCGTTTCCGTCGGTCCCTTCAAACGCAGGCCGATGCGTGCCGGCCTGACCTCGTACTCCCATTCCGTGTTTTCCACCGTAACGACGATATCGGAAAATTCGCGTTGCGCCAGATCGCGGTCGATCTCGATGCGCACCCGCACCTCGGAGGCGTCCGTCACCTCGACGTGCCGCCCGACCACGTCAAGCGCGTGGACGCCCTCGTAGGTCTTTCTCAGGCCGGTGATGTCGATGATCTCCGTCGGCACCGCCGTCATGTTCTCGACCTCCTCACGCGCGCCCAAAACGCGCACGAGGGCCGGCTCGGCGGTTTTTTCGCCGGCCATGAATCCGCGCGCGGGCGTACCCCGGACGGTGACCTCGACGGGCACTTCGCGTTCGAGACGCTCGGAAAACCGCGCGGTGATTTCGCTGGGGCTGATTTCCGTGACGCGAATTCCCGGCGCGAGGCCGCGGATGCGCGTGTCGATGACCTTGAACGACAACTCGCCGGGCGTCGCGGAGGCCAGGTCGATTTCGTAGGAGAGCTGCGCGTCCTCGACGGATCGAAGCTGAGCGCTCGATCCGAGCAGCTTGATGTTGACCGTGCTCGGCACGTCGGAGACGCGCACGAGGTCCGGCGGCAGATTCTTCAGTTCAAGCGAGATGTCCTTGGGAATTTCGAGCACGCTTTGCCCGATGGACACGTACGTCCACAACACGAATGCGAGGATGAAGCTGACGAGCTTTGTCGGTCCGTCGCGGACGATGACGCCGAGGATGCGGGCGAAAGACGGCATCATCCTACGCCAGCAGCTTTCCGAGCCGGTTGTACAGCTCGTCGGGATTGAGATCGCGATCCAGATGCCCGAGGTAGCCAAGGCTCACCTCGCCGCGTTCCTCGGAAACGACAAGCACCGCGGCGTCGGACTTTTGCGAGATGCCGAGCGCGGCGCGATGGCGCGTTCCCAGGTCGCGGTCCAGATCCAGATCGTCGGCCAGCGGGAAAAAGCAGCCCGCCGCGATGATGCGCCCGTTGCGTATGATGACCGCGCCGTCGTGGATCGGCGAGGACGGCAGGAAGATCGAGATCAGCAGTTCCCTGGAGACGCCCGCGTCAAGCGGCACGCCCTCGTCGATGTAGTCCTTCAGGCCCGTGCCTCGCTCGACGACGATGATCGCGCCGATGCGGCGGTTGATGAGCGCCTGGACCGAGCGAATCAATTCGTCGAGGAACTCCGCGCTCGCCACGTATTGCCCCGCCGAAAACGGGTTCTTGCCGAAACGCATGAGGCCGCGCCGGATGTCCTCGGCGAACAGGATGACGATGATGATGATCGCCGACTCGAGAAACGCGTCCAGGATGTAGTGCAACGTGAAAAAGCGGCCGGCGTCGGAGACGACGTAGAGGAAAAGGATGACGCCGAGGCCGAGCATCATCTGCACGGCGCGCGTCCGGCGCACGAGAACGAAGACGTTGTAGATGATGACCGTCACCGCGAGGATGTCGACGACATCGCGCCAGTTCAGGTTGAGGAATAAGGATGTCCAGTCGCGCACGGAGCCTTCCGGGGTGTGACGGAGCCGATTGTGCGGGAAACCCGCGCGAAATCAACCCGGCGCGAGTCCCTCGCACGCGACGAGCGCGTCGTGGACCTTCAGCGCCGCGGCCACCTCGGCAACGTCATGCACGCGATGAATACGCGCCCCGTGCCGCGCGGCGAAGATCGACGCCGCGATCGTCTCGGAGCCGCGATTAGGCGCGTCGCGGCCGGTGATGCCGCCTAGAAACGCCTTCCGTGACAAGCCCATCAGGATCGGCCGGCCGAGGATCGCCAGGCTCTCGAGGTTCGCGAGAATCTCCATGTTCTGCTCGGCGGTCTTCGCAAAACCGATGCCCGGATCGACGACGATCTGTTCGGGCTTCACGCCATACGACGTCGCCCGGTCGATCCCCGCGCGCAGGTGGCCGACGATTTCGCCGAACAGGTCGTCGTAGTTCGTGTCGTCCTGCATGGTTTCGGGCGTGCCGCGCATGTGCATCAGCACGAGCCCCGCGCCGGTTTGTGCGGCAAGCCGACCAAGCCCGGGATCGGCGGCGAGGCCCGTGATGTCGTTCAGGATCGACGCGCCGGCCGCGAGAGCGGCCTCGGCGACCGCACGCCGCGTGGTATCGACGCTGACGGCAAGGCCGGTCCGCCGCGTCAGGGCCTCGATAACCGGGGTGATGCGCCGGATCTGCTCGTCGATCGGCACGGTGGGCGCGCCCGGGCGGGAAGACTCGCCGCCGACATCGATGATGTCCGCGCCGGCGTTCGCGATCTGAAGGCCGTGCGCGATCGCGTGTTCGGGCTCGAAATAGAGGCCGCCGTCGGAAAATGAGTCGGGCGTGACGTTGAGGATCCCCATCACGAGGTTGCGGCGCGAAAGATCGAAGCGCCGCCCCCGGGCGACGAAGAACTCACTCACGCGGGCGGTCGCCGGGCGCGCGGTCGTCCTCCCGGGGTTTTTCGAGCGAGTCGTCGATGTGCACGCCGTCATCGGGCTCGGCGGCGGGCTCGTCGCGCTCCCAGATCGGCTTGTGTGCTTCCGGCGCGCGGCGGTCTTCGTCGTCGGCCTCGTCCGCGTGCCCGTTCCCCGCGTCGGACTCCGATTCGTCTTCCTCGGCTTCCGCCTCCTCGATGGGCTTGCGCTGGATCGCCTCGCCGCGGAGCAAGGTCTTCAATTCCTGGCCGTCGATCGTCTCGAACGTGAGCAACGCCTCGGCGATCGCATGCAACACGTCGATCCGCTCGGTGAGGATCGCCGTGGCCTTGCCATACGCCTCGCTCACGAGGCTCCGCACTTCCTCGTCGATCTCGCGCGCGGTGGTTTCCGAATAGTCGCGATGATGCGCCAGGTCCTTGCCGAGGAAAATCATTTCCTCCTTGTGGCCGTAGGACATGGGGCCGAGTTTTTCGTTCATGCCCCATTCCATGATCATGCGGCGGCACATCTCGGTGGCGCGCTGGATGTCGTTCGCGGCGCCGGTCGTGATGTGATGGAGGCACAGCTCCTCGGCCGCGCGCCCGCCCATGAGGAAGGTGAGCATGTCGATGAGGTAGTCGCGCGAATAGGTATGCCGGTCGTCGAGCGGCAGGGTCTGCGTGACGCCGAGCGCCACCCCGCGCGGGATGATCGTCACCTTGTGAATCGGATCGACGTGTTCGAGCATCTCGCCGACAAGCGCGTGCCCGCCCTCGTGGTACGCCGTGTTGCGCTTCTCGTCCTCGGTGAGGATGAGGCTCTTGCGTTCGGCCCCCATCAACACCTTGTCCTTGGCCATCTCGAAATCGAGCATCAGCACCTTGACCTTGCCGCGCCGCGCGGCGGAAAGGGCCGCTTCGTTGACGAGGTTGGCGAGGTCCGCGCCGGTGAAGCCGGGAGTGCCGCGCGCGATGACGGAGAGCTTCACGTCCCTGGAAAGCGGCACCTTGCGCGTATGGACCTTGAGGATCGCCTCGCGGCCGACGATATCAGGCGGCGGCACGATCACGCGGCGGTCAAAACGCCCGGGGCGCAAGAGCGCGGGGTCGAGCACGTCGGGCCGGTTGGTCGCGGCGATCAGGATGACGCCCTCGTTCGATTCGAAGCCGTCCATCTCGACCAGGAGTTGGTTCAGCGTCTGCTCGCGCTCGTCGTGCCCGCCGCCGAGGCCCGCGCCGCGATGGCGGCCGACCGCGTCGATCTCGTCGATGAAGATGATGCACGGCGCGTTTTTCTTGCCCTGCACAAAAAGGTCGCGCACGCGCGAGGCGCCGACGCCGACGAACATCTCGACGAAATCCGAGCCGGAGATCGAAAAGAACGGCACGCCCGCCTCGCCGGCGATGGCCTTGGCCAGCAGCGTCTTTCCGGTGCCCGGCGCGCCCATCAGCAGGACGCCCTTGGGGATGCGCCCGCCGATCTTCGTGAATCGCTTGGGGTCTTTCAGGAAGTCGATGATCTCGCGCAGCTCTTCCTTGGATTCCTCGATGCCGGCCACGTCCTTGAAGGTGATCTTGTTCTGCTTGCCGGTAATGAGCCGCGCGCGGCTCTTCCCAAAGCTCATGGCCTTGCCGCCGGAGCCTTGAAGTTGGCGCATGAAGAAGATGAAAATTCCGATGATGAGGATCATCGGCAGCCAGGTGATCAGGAAGTTCCAGAACGGGTTCGGCACATCCGGGATGACGCTGTATTCCACGCCTCCGGCGTCGAGTTCGTCGTAGAGCTCCTGGCTTTCGAAACCGCTGGTTTCAAAGGCGGTGCGCTCGCCGGTTTCCGGATCGAGCATGACGCCCGTGAACTGCCGGCCCTTGATATCGACCTTGGCGATTTTTCCCTGCTTCACGAGGTCGCGGAACTGGGAATACAGGACGCGCTTCGGGGTCTGGTAGTCCTGGTTCACGAGCTGAAACAGCACCGCGAAGATCAGGAAAATCAGCAGCAAAAGCGCGAGGTTCTTCGAAAATCGGTTCACGTAACTCCCCCGTGGAAGCGCTTAGGGCTTCCAACGTAATCACTCGGCAGCATAAGGGAAAGGGGGCGGCGCGAAAATAGGCGGCGCGAACGGCGACTTTGTTCACGCCAAGGCGCGGAGGCCGCGGAGGGCGCGATGCCCGGTCGGCGATGTCAGGGCCTCGATATCAGGGCCGCAAGCGAAGCCGCGCCGCTCGGAGCGGCGCGGCGAAAGTGCGCGGTCGATACCGACCGGGCGATTTGGCCCCATTTTTTGGACCGAGCCGGAGTTCCGCGCCACCCCGTCGTGACCGAACCGCCCCCTACTCCAACAGCCACGCCTCGTTGAAACGCACCCAGCCGATCGTGCGGCGGTCGTGCGTGTAGGTGATCCAGATCGTGCCGTCGTGCGTCGATTGGGCGATGGACGGATAGTGGTATTGGCAATCGCCGTCGCATTCGTCGTCCGTGTCGATCAGGTCGCGCTTTGCGACAAATGTTTCGCCGCCGTCGTGCGACAGCGCCACGGACAGCGGAAAGCGGTCCGTCGGGGAGTCGTTGTAAACCACCACCTCGTGCCCGTCCAAAAGACGCACCCAATCCACCGACGTGCCCGCGTTCGGAAGCTCGGTGATTCTTGATGGCGTCCACGTCTGGCCGAAATCGTCCGAAACCATGCGCTTGACGCGATGGGTCGGGAATCCGTCGCGCGTGATCGCCGCGATGCGCCCCCCAGGCAGGTTGATAAGCGAGGGCTGGATCTGGCCGAGGTGCTGCAAGAGGAACGGAATCGAAAGATGCGACTCCTCCGTCCACGTCGCGAAATCGTCCGTCGAGCGCATGAACGTGGGATACGCGAGGCACTCGCTATAAAGAGGTAGCAGCAACTCGCCGTTTTCGAGACGCAACGGCCGATGCCGCGCCATCCAGCAATATTCCTCGCGCAGGCCGACCGGCGCGCCCCACGTGGCGTCAAGATCGTCCGATCGAATCAAGCGGATGGCCGACTGATCCCAACCGTTACCGGTGATGGTCACGAAAAACACCAGAAGCTCACCCGATTCGGACACCCACAATGCCGGGTTGCCCTCCGACAGGCCCGGATCATCGAAAAGCACTTCGGGCCAGGTCCAGCCGGTTTCACCCGGCGCGAGCGTGGACCAGACGATGCGCGAGTCCGGCGATTTCTCCGCGACGCCGTGATACCAAACCGCCGCCATCGTGCCGTCGGGCAGTTCGGCGACCGTGGAGCCGTGGTGGTTGCAGTTCGGTTGCGGAACGCCGGTGTCCTCCGGCGTGCATTCGAGCGAATCGGGCGGGAGAATGAATCCGCGCTCCAAAAACGGCGTCTGTTCCTCGGGCGGGAAGGTCTCGGTGTCGTCGTCGCCGGCGGCGTCGTCATCCGCGTCATCGTCATCCGCGTCATCGTCGGACGCGTCGTCGTCATCGGTAGCGGACTCGTCATCGTCGACGGCGGAATCGTCGTCCGCCGCGTCTTCGACCGCGGCCGCGCCGCCATCGTCGCCATCGTTGCCGCACGAACAGGAGGCGCCCGTGACGAGACCCGCGACCGCGACCAGGAGCGCAAGCAAACGCGCGGCCCGCCAATCGGGCAGGCCGCGCAAGAAGGCACGCCGTATCGTGCGAATCCGAAGCGCCAACTAATCCCCCATGATCGAGGGCAGTTTCGCGGCGATCTCCTGCGCGGTCCACGGTTCGTCCTTCTCGGCGCCGGAGGTCGTGACGACCTTATATTCAAAGATCTTGCCGCCCTGGACGCCGAAGATCTTGCCCGTCACGTCCTTCGACAGGTCGGATGCGAGAAACACCGCGACGGGCGCAATCCAGCGCGGATGCAGCATCTCCTCGACGCCGGAGTCCGCGAACATCGGAAGGTCCTCGGTCATGCGCGTGAACGCGACGGGCGCGATCGCGTTACAGGTGATGTTCGCGCGCGCGCCCTCGAGCGCGACGACGAACGTGAATCCCGCGATGCCGGCCTTGGCCGCGCCGTAGTTGGCCTGGCCGAAGTTGCCGATCAGCCCCGCGAGCGACGACGTGTTGATGATGCGGCCGCCCTCGCCCGCCTCGCGGAAGTGGCGAAACGCCGCCTGCGTGCAGGAGAACGTGCCCTTCAAGTGCACGGCCATCACCGAGTCCCAGTCGGACTCTTCCATCTTCGCAAGCGTGCGGTCGCGAAGGATGCCCGCGTTGTTGACGAGAATATCCAGGCGCCCGAACGAATCGAGCGCGGTCCGCACGAGGCTGACTCCACCGTCCATCGTCGCGATGGATTCGAAATGCGCCGCGGCTTCGCCGCCTGCGGACTTGATTTCCTCCGCCACGCGCGCGGCGGCGGATTCGTCCGTGCCCTTACCGTCCCTGGCACCGCCGACGTCGTTGACGACGACGCGCGCGCCTTCCTTCGCGAAAGCGAGCGCGTATTCGCGGCCGATCCCGCCGCCCGCGCCGGTGATGGCCGCGACTTTTCCGTCAAGAAGACCCATGTGTTTGCCCTCCGAATGCGTTTATTTTGATGCGAAACCGACCGCGCACCCCGCTTCGCTCGGTTTGCGGCCCTGACATCGCCAACCGCGTTGGACGATGGACTCAATGGACCCGATGGACAATATAGACACGATTGACCGCCATCACGGCTCGTCCGCGTCAGTCTGCGTCGTGGCGACGGCCACGGATGCGTCACCGGCAACGGTGTCGGGATCGCCCGCGCCCGATCCGCCGCTCGTATTGGAACCTGCATTCAAATCCGCAACGGCTGACGCCTCGGCTTTCGGCGGTTCGGTATAAAGATCGATGAACAGATTCCAGAACGCCTTGGAACTGACGAATTGCAACCCGTGGTCCAGCAACCATTTCGTCGCGCTTTCCGAGCCGTAGCGCGTGGTGCGTATCAGCCAGTAACGCGAGGCGCCGGGCGTCGCCGTTTTGATTTCTCCGGGCGCGTCGCGGTTGTAGAAATCGTAGCTCACCTCGGTGAGCGGCAATTCGACCGCGGGCATCTTGCCGAGCGACGCGAGATAGCGCGCGTGGTAGCGTACGCCCTCGGCGATCCAGCCCGGCGCGACGAAGATTTCGTCCCCCGGGCGCAATTCGGCAAGAAGCTCGACGACCGCCCGTTGCCACTCCGGCGGTTTTTCCCACGCGCCCACGCCCTCGCCCGCCGCGACGCGCGTATTCATGAGCGCGCCGGTCATCGTCACGAGCGCGAACGCCAGGCCCGCGGCGATGCCCGCGCGCCCGAAGCGATCCAGCGCGAGCGCCGCGAGCGGCACGAACGGCACAAGCAGCACGATTAAAAGGTCGCGCGACCAGATCGGCACGACGACGGAGATCGCCGCGGCGAGGAAAACCGCGCCGTAGGCCACGCCGGCCAGGGCGATACGCCCGGCCGTCTTGTCGAAGACGACGCGGTGCGTTCCGGCGAAAAGCAGCGCGGCCCCGAGGACCGATAACGTCACGCCGATCGCATCGCCCGCGCCGATGCCGTCGAGCGATGGCCACACAAACGGCCAGGGAGCGCCGAATAGCCCTTCGGCGAGCCAATTGGCGAACGGCGCGCCCGCGAGCGTGGTGAAAAGCGGGAAGCTTTTCATCTGTTCGCGGATCACCGCGAACTGCGCAAGGACGAGCGGCGCCGCGAGCACAAGGACGAAAAACGGCGCGGCGATCGCGAGGATCGCCCCGCGCCGGCGCAGCGCGTCCTTGCGCCCGAAAAACAGCAGCAACAAGATTTCGGCGGCGATGACAAACACGAAAAAGTACGATGCGAGAATGCCCGCGATGTTAAGAACGGCTAGCGCGGCGGCGAATTTTTTCGCGGGGCGTTCGGGATCCTCCAGGCGCGCGGCGCAATAAAGCGCCCACAACTCGATGGTGACGACAAGCGCGAGGGCGCCGTCCTGTCGGCTCAGCATGATGTGAAGCGGCCAGCCCGCGAGGAGCGCGCCGGAAATGATGCCGGTGAAATCGCCGGCGACGCGGCGCGCGTAGAGCACCATCGCGGGGATGGCGGCAAGCCCGATCAGGACCGAGAGCACACGCACGGATACGATGCCATCAGTGAAAAGCGCGATCCAGCCGGCCAGCAATCCGATGTAGCCCGGTGGCTGGTTCCCTTGCAGCGCCATCGACGGGTGGTGCGCGAAAAGGATGGCGAACGTCTCCTCGAGGCGCAGGCTCGTCGCGTCAAGCTGATAGATGCGGACGACGAGACCCGTAAGCATCGCGACAATCGTGCCCGAAAGGACAAGATAAGGCAGTCGGCGAACCGGATATTCGTCCATCGCGTTCAGGCCGGCATCTCTTCGGAAGGGGTCAAAAAAAGCCGCGGCACGTTGACAAACGGGTTGCGGAAAGTCAAGGTCGCCAAAGCCCTCAGAAGCCCGCAACTGCCCATGAACCCTAAGAAAAATCGGCTTGTAGCCCTGGATCGCGCGCACGTCTGGCATCCGTTTACGCCCATGCGTATGTGGACCGATGACCAAATCGAAATCATCGAGCGCGGCGAAGGCGTGTTCCTTATCGACATCGACGGCCGCCGCTTGATCGACGGCGTCAGCTCGCTCTGGTGCAACGTCCACGGGCACCGGCATCCGACGATCGATCGCCACGTGCGCGACCAACTCGACCGCATCGCGCATTCCACGCTGCTCGGCCTCGCCGGCGAGCCGTCCATCGAACTTGCCGCGCGGCTGGTCGAGATTCTGCCCGCCGGATTGACGCGCATCTTCTATTCCGACAGCGGCGCGACCGCGGCCGAGGTCGCGCTCAAGATGGCCTACGGCTACCAGGTTCACCGCGGTCACCCGGAACGCAGCCGTTTCGTCACCTTCTCCGGCGCGTATCACGGCGATACCATCGGCTCGGTCAGCGTCGGCGCGATCGACGCGTTCCACGAACTTTACCGGCCGCTGCTCTTTGCGACGGACACGATCCCCTACCCGTTTTGCCGCGCCTGCCCCTGGGGACGCCGCCCCGAGACGTGCGAAACCGCGTGCTTCGACGATGTGGAGCGCGAGATCGAGCGCGTAACCGAAACGTGCGCGGGGGTCATCATCGAGCCGATCGTGCAGGGCGCCTCGGGCATCCGCCCGGCGCCGGCGGGCTTTCTGGCGCGTCTTCGCGCCGTCTGCGACCGGCTCGGCCTGCTTCTCATCGCCGACGAGGTCGCCACGGGCTTCGGGCGCACGGGCACGATGTTCGCGTGCGAAAAGGAAAACGTGAGTCCGGATCTGATGGCGCTCGCCAAGGGGATCTCCGGCGGCTATCTGCCCCTTGCCGCCACGGCCGCGACCGACGCGATCTACGAGGCGTTTGCCGGATCGCGCGATGAGTTCCGCACCTTCTTCCACGGGCACACCTACACCGGCAACGCGCTCGCGTGCGCCGCCGGGATCGGGAGCCTGGCCGTCTTCGACGAAGAGCGCGTCCTTCGGGGTCTGCCCGCTAAAATCGATCGCCTCGCACGCGGACTCGCGCGCTTTTCCGATCTCCCGCATGTCGCGGATGTGCGTCAGGCGGGTTTCATGATCGGGATCGAACTCGCGGAGGACGTCGCGGCGGATCGTCCCTACAATCCCGCCTTGCGCATGGGGCATCGCGTCATCCGGCGCGCGCGTGAGCTTGGCGTCATCATCCGGCCTCTGGGCGACGTGATCGTGCTGAACCCGCCGCTTGCCATCAGCGCAACGGAGATCGACGCGCTTCTGGACGCGACCTTTACGGCGATCGCCCAGGTGACGGAAGCGACGCCCGATTCTTCCGACTGATCGATTCGGGAAGGCAGGGCAAAGCCGCGCATTCCTCAAAGGCCGCGAGCGCGACGGATGGGTCGATCCCGGGAGTCTTCAGCGCGATCAGGATGTGGCGCGGCGTGGCGCTTTGGTGAAGCGCGGCGGCGCAACCGAATCCCTCGAAAAATCGATCGCGAGCCTCCGGCTCGGCGGGCGGGCGCGAACGGATGCTCATCGGCTCGACCTTGCGCGGCGCGAACGGCGTTTCGGTTGAGTGTGGAAAAAACAGGTTGGAAAAGCCAAGGCGGAACGAAACGTCGGCAAACGGCCACGTACGCGAGTCGAGAAAGCAGTTCACGGCATCGACCTCGTCGCCGAAAACCGAACCGAACTGCGCGCGAAAATAGTCGTACCCGCGAAAGCGGCTCGCCATGCCGATGCCGTCCATGTCCAGAAAGGGCGCCAGGCGCGGCGCGTTGGCGGCGGCCACGACCACGGCAAAAACAAGGACGAGCCCCTGACGCGCACGGGCGAGCAGCGTATCGCCGGCGGCGGCCGCGGTCGCGACAAGAAACGGACCCGTCCACGCGAACCAGATGACGTGCCTTGCGTCGAGGTACTTGGCGTAGCCGAACATCGACACGTTGAGAAATCCGAGCACGCAGGCCAATGGCGCGATGACGAGCCAACCATCCGCTCGTTCGCTTCGACGCGACCACCAAACCGCGCCGGTGGCCGCGAATCCCGCGATCGCCGCGACGCGCGACGCCGGGGACTCGACGGCGCTCAGAATGGCCTTCGCGGCGTATCTCATGGAAATCGAGTCCGGAAATGTGACGACGTCCATGACGCCGAGGGGAGGCGAGGCGCCGAACAGTCCGGATTCGAAAACCCGACCGGCGCTTTTGGTCAGGATCCACCACACCCAGGGCAGGAAACCTACGATGGCGCCGACGGCAATCGCGCCGCAGGAAGCCCATCGGTCGCGTCCGCGGCGCGCGAGAAGCAAAACGGCAAACGCCGCCGCCGGAACAAACACGACGGACAGGGAACTGCACGCCGCGAGTCCCAAAACCGCGCCGGGCAGCACGAGCCCGCGTGGCTTGCCCGAATACGCGAAGATCAAAAGCGCAAGCCCGATATTGGCGAGCGACGCCGCCTCCGGATACGCGCCCCAATAAACGAGTGACCACGCCGTTAGCGGCGCGTCGGCGACAATGACGCCGATGGCGTAAACGATCGCGGCAGCCACGCCCGCCCGCCACGCGAGCGCCGCGAGCAGCGTCCCGGCGCCCGCCGTCGCGATCATCACCGCGGCCAGTTTCAGCGCGACCGTCGGAGACAGTCCGACGAAAAGCAGGGGCGCGAGCAGCGTCGCGTAGGCGGTGTGCGCCCAGAGGTGGTGGAACGTCGTGATCGCCGGTTCGTGCCCGAGGACATGGTGCGCGTGACGAACGAGCTGGTATTCCGCCTCGTCCACGTTGCGCACGTGGTCAACGCTCGAAAAGGCCGCGAAAAGACGTACGGCGAAAAAGATCGACGTGCCGGCCAAAACGATCGCCAGGCGCGCACCGCGCGAATCGAGATTGATGGGGCGCCCGCGAATGGCCCGCCGCCTTTCCCCGATAAATGGAACTGCCACTTTCCGCGCGCGCGGGTGCGTTGACAAGGCCGCCCGCGTGGATCAAAAAGCCGCCCTCACCGTCGGCGGCAGCCATGACCGATACCCCGAAAAAAATCCTGACGTTCCCCGGCGGCGCGAGCGCGCGCATTCGCGTGGGGAATTCGGGCGACGACGCGGGACGTTTTGCCGCGCGGCTCATTGCCGCGCAAATCGATCGATGCGACGGCGCCGCGCGCATCGCGTTCGCGACGGGCGACACGCCGCTTCCGGCGTATCGCGAACTGGCGCGCATGCACCGGGAGGACGCGCGCCGATTCGACAAGGTTCAGGCGTTTTTGCTCGACGAATACGTCGGGTTGCCGGTCGATCATCCGCGGCGTTTCGCAAATGCCCTCCGCGCCACGTTGCTCGATGCGATCGGGCTTCCCGACGCGAATTTTCACACGTTCGGCGCACCGGACGCCAACGACGACCTGGACCGCGTCGCAACGGACTATGAGCGGCACATCGCCAACGCCGGCGGGCTTGATCTGGCGATCCTCGGCATCGGCGGCAACGGCCATATCGCGTTCAACGAGCCGGGCTCGGACCCGGCGGCCAGAACGCGCGCCGTGACGCTTTCGGACGATACGCGGCGCGCGAACAGCCGCGCGTTCGCGTCCGTCGACGAGGTGCCGGCGCGGGCCGTCACGGTCGGGATCGGCACGCTTCTCGACGCGCGCGCGATCCTTTTGATCGCGCTCGGGGCGGGCAAGGCCGAAGCGATCCGGCTCGCGTTGTGCGGCCCGGTCACGGCGGACGTGCCCGCGTCATTCTTGCAGCGCTACCGGGGCGAACTGGACGTGGTACTCGACCGCGAGGCGGCGGCGGGGCTGTAGGGGTACGGATCATCGTCCGGCGGCGATGGACAAAATCGACATGATGGACCGGACGGACATCATGGATATCGCCGAAATCGCGTGCGCCTTCGACGGCTATGCGCGCAACGGCAAGGCCACAATCCGCAATCCGAAACCCGAGATCCGAAATCACGGCGCGCTGCCGGCTTCCCGTTCGACATTCCCCACTCATGTTGACACCCCGAACGCGCGTGGATAGCGTTTTCGCGCCGTGGACCGGATCGGCCGTGGGGGACGCATGCACTTTCGTCGAGCCGCCGTCATTTTCGTTGCCGCCTGTTGCTCGCTGGCCATGGGCTCCATGGGCGGCGGGGACGACAAGAAGTTCCCCAATCCGCGCATGAACTATCGCGCGGCGATCACCGACACCAAGGGCGCGCATTTTCAGGCGGAACTGGTCGCCTGCGGCGGCGAAACCAAGCTGACGGCGTATCAGGGCGAAGCGAAATTCCTGGTGCCGTTTCAAAACATCCGGCACATTGCCTTTACCGATCACGACAACCGCTACCGTTCGGCGAAAGTCACCTTCTGGAACGGCGAGACGCACGAGGTGCGCGTGAAACGCCAACTCGTATGCACGGGACGCACGAACCTCGGCGAGATGTACCTGAAGGTCCGGGACCTCCGCGAGGTCGTCTTCGAAAAGGGAGCCACGGAAAACCGGCCGACGCCAAACGGCACGGCCACGCCCGCGCCCACGCCCGAAAACCCCTCCTGACGCGGGACGCGCCGCCGGCGCGTCCGCCGGAGATATCGCTTCCGTGAAACGCGTTTTTCTGATTCTCGGCATCGTCGTCGCCGCCGCCGTCATCGGTCTGATCGTTTACTCCGCCATGACGGAAGACGCCCTCGAGGTGACGACACGCAAGATCGAACGCAAGAAGATCGTCCAGACCGTTCAGGCGACGGGCAAGGTCGAGCCCGTGGAGAAGGTCGAGATTTCGGCCTACGTCTCCGCGGAAATCACGCGGCTCCCGGTGAAGGAAGGCGACCACGTAAAAAAGGGCGATCTGCTCGTCGCGCTGGACTCCACGCGTTATGCCGCGAGCCGCGACCAGTTCGCGGCGATGCAAAGCGCCGCGAAGGCGCAGGTCGAACAGATGCGCGCGAGCCTCGACCAATCCCGGCGCACGTATAAGCGCACCGAGCAATTGGCGGCGCAGGATCTTGTTTCGAGCGAGGAGCTCGAGCGCGCGAGGACGGCGGTCGAGGTGCAGGAGGCGCAACTCGCGGCCGCGCGGGATCAGGTTCGCCAGGCAGCCGCGAACCTGCGCGTGGCCGGCGACGAGCTTTCCAAATCCGTGCTGCGAAGCCCCATCGACGGCATGATCATCGCGCTCAACAAGAAGGTCGGCGAGATCGTGCTCGGCTCGCAGTTCACGCGCGACATCATCATGACCGTGGCGGACATGTCGGCGATGGAGACCGTCGTGGAGGTGGACGAGAACGACGTGCCGAACGTGTCGCTCGGCCAGGAGGCCAGGATCGAAATCGACGCCCTGCCCGCCCGCGAATTCACCGGCAAGGTCGTGGAGATCGCCACCTCCGCGAAGGTCGCCATGCTCGGCACGCAGGAGGAAACGACGAATTTTGACGTGACGATCCGCCTTGATGAAGGCGAGGGCTTCGCGGATATCCGCCCCGGCATGAGCGCGACGGCCAACATCGTCACCGACACCGAAGAGGACGCGCTCGCCGCGCCGATCCAGTGCGTCACCATGCGGGATCCCGACGCGCCCGAGGACAAGCCGCTCTCGCAAATTCGCGCGAGCGATCTCGAGGACGTCGTATTCCGCGTCAGCGAACAGCGCGCGAAGGTGCTGCCGGTCAAGACGGGCATCAGCTCGGAGTTTGACATCGTGCTGACGGGCGCGGGGATCGCCGAGGGCGACGAGCTCATCTGCGGCCCGTACAAGACGCTGAACCGCGAGCTGAAAAACAACGACCTCGTCGAGATCCAGGAAGAACAGGATGAGGACGAGGAGGGCTGACCATGCCGCTCCTTTCCTGCACCGGCATCCGCAAGGTGTACGACCTCGGCGCGCAAAAGCTCGAGGTGCTCAAGGGCGTTGACCTTTCGATCGACGCGGGCGAATTCGTCGCGATCATGGGGCCGTCGGGCTCGGGCAAGTCCACGCTGATGAACATCATCGGGTGCCTGGATACGCCGACCTCCGGCTCTTACATCCTGGACGGCGAAACCGTCTCCGAGCTCTCGGACGATCGCCTCGCCGACATCCGCAACCGCAAGATCGGATTCGTCTTTCAGACCTTCAATCTGCTCGCGCGGCAAAATGCCAGAGCCAACGTGGAGCTGCCGCTCATCTACGCGGGCGTGCCTCGGGCCGAGAGGCATGAGCGCGCCACCGCCGCGCTCTCCGCGGTGGGGCTCGGCACGCGGTGGAAGCACCGGCCGAACGAGCTTTCCGGCGGCGAACGCCAGCGCGTGGCGGTCGCGCGCGCGCTCGTCAACCGCCCCGCCCTGCTTCTGGCGGACGAGCCGACGGGCAACCTGGATTCGAAAACGAGCACCGAGATCATGAAGCTGATGGTCGAATTGCACGACAAGGGCAACTCCATCGTCCTGGTGACGCACGAGGAAGACATCGCCGGATACGCGCATCGGGTGATCCGCCTGCTCGACGGACAGATCGCCTCCGACGAAAAGGGCAAGGCGCACCGATGATCCAGATGGCGTGGGAAAACCTGCGCATCGCCCTTTCCTCCCTTCGCACGAACAAGCTGCGCAGCGCGCTCACCACGCTTGGCATCATCATCGGCATCACCACGGTCATTGCGATCATCTCCGTCATCGAGGGATTGAACCTCGCGTTTTCCGCGGAGCTTTCGACGATCGGCGGCAATGTCATCTATGTGCAGAAGTGGCGCTGGATGACCAACGACTGGGACATCACGAAAAAATGGCGCGACCTGGGCTGGAAGGAATACCGCGCGCTTCGCGACCAGGTCCGCGAAAGCGATCTCGTGATTCCGATGCACCGGACGATGCGTCCCGTGCGTTACGAGGGCAAGAAAATCGATGACGTGCTCGTGACGGGCGCGGGCGCCGGCTATGACGAATTGCGCGACGCGACGGTCGGATCCGGGCGCTATCTGAACGCGCACGAGTTCGACGCCGGGCGGGACGTTGTCGTCATCGGATGGGACGTTGCCGAGAAGCTCTTCGGCCTGCGCAACCCGGTCGGGCAGGACCTTTACATCGGCGGCAAGCGTTTCGCGATCGCAGGCGTGCTCGAGCAGCGCGGTGATTTTTTCGATTTGAACCTCGACACCACGGTCGTCATCCCGATCAAGAACTTCGAGAAGAACTTCGGTTCAAAACGCAGCCTCACGCTCGCGCTTCGCCCCGTAAACCCGGACGACGCGCAACCGGCCATCGACGAGATCCGCGCGATCCTGCGCCGCGTGCGCGGCGTGGCCTTTCGCGAGGACGACGATTTCGCGATCAACAAGGTCGACGCGATCAAGGAGCTATACGACAAGCTGACGGGCGGACTCTACGCCGCGATGTTCGGCGTGGCGTCGATCTCGCTTCTGGTCGGCGGCGTCGGGATCATGAACATCATGCTGGTGTCGGTCACCGAGCGCACGCGCGAGATCGGCATCCGCAAGGCGGTCGGCGCGCGGCGCTCGTCCATCCTGCTGCAATTTCTCATCGAGGCGGTCTTGCTGGCGTGCCTGGGCGGCGCGATCGGCGTATCGCTCGGTTTCGGCCTGGCGAATCTCGTCAACGCGGTCAGCCCCGTGCCGGCCACGGTGCGCCTGTGGTCCGTGTGGCTGGGTCTTGGATTTTCCGCCCTGGTCGGAATCGTCTTCGGCTTTTTTCCGGCGTGGCGCGCGGCGTCGCGCCATCCCATCGAGGCGCTGCGATGGGAGTGACGCCGCGCGATTCCGCCGCCGGCGCGCGGTCCCGCTATCGCTCGCACGCGATCGTCGAGAGCGTCCGCATGTCTCTCGAGGCGATCCGCGCCAACAAACTGCGTTCCGTTCTGACGTGCCTTGGCATCATCATCGGCGTTTCGACCGTCATCGCGATGATGTCCATCGTCAACGGCATCAACGGCGTCATGACGCGCGAGCTCAACCGCATCGGCGCGAACTCGTTTTTCATGTCGAAGTTCCCGGCGATGCAAATCAGCATGGACTGGCGCAAGTTTGCCAAACGCCCGGACCTGACGATGGACGATGTGGAGGCGCTGCGGGCGCAGGCGCAATCGGTGGAGCAGGTTTCTCCCGGCGTTGCGTTCTGGAACCGCACGGTGAAATACCGCGACGCGGAAACGGAGCCGGAGGTCTTTCTTGTCGGAGCGCAAAGCGAATATCTGACGATCGGCGGCATCCAGACCGTGCAGGGGCGTAATTTCACGACGCTCGAGGACGACGCGCCCCGCAACGTCGCGCTGCTCGGCGCGGATGTCGTGGACCGCCTGTTTCCGCGCGGCTCGCCGATCGGCGAACACGTTCGCACCGGGCCGTACCGCGTGCGCGTCATCGGCGTCCTCGAGCGGCGCGGGTCGATCTTCGGATTCAATCAGGACGCCATCATCATCATCCCGATCCACAACGTGCTCAAACACAACGAGGAAACGGACATGATGGAGCTTGCGCTCAAAGCCATGCCCGGCGTGCCGATGCAGCGCGCCATCGACGAAGTGCGCGCCATTATGCGCACGCGGCACAAGCTGAAAATGACGGACCCGGACGATTTCGAGATCGCCACGCGCGAATCGATCACGCGCGCCTGGTCGAACATGACGGGTTCGATCTTCGCGGCGGCGATCGGCATCGCGTCGATTTCGCTTCTGGTCGGCGGCGTGGGGATCATGAACATCATGCTGGTGTCGGTCCGCGAACGCACGCGCGAGATCGGCGTGCGAAAGGCGCTCGGCGCGCGTCACCGCGACATCCAGCGCCAGTTCCTCATCGAGGCAACGACGCTCTCCGCGCTCGGCGGCGTCGTGGGGATCGGCGTTGCGATCGGCGGATTGATCGGCCTTGAAAAAGGCATGCCGACGCTGCCCGTGCAGATCACCCCGTTCGCCATCGCGTTGGCGTTCGGGTTTTCCGTGCTGGTCGGCGTGTTTTTCGGCGTCTTCCCGGCAAGGCGCGCGGCAAGGCTCGATCCGATTGAGTCGCTGCGATACGAGTAGGGGCGCGATCCATCGCGCCCGCGCACGATTTATCGCTTTTCCTTCATCGCGTACTTCATCATCACGTACGCCATCGCAAACACGGCGACGAGCGACACGAAGTCCGAACCGACGCCCATGCGCTCGGTGAGCTTCGTCGCGGCGAACGGCAGATCAAGCTTGGCCATGATGAGAAACGCGATCAGCACGCCGAAGATCGCCTCGCCCGCGACAATTCCGGAGGCGAAGATCGTCCCCTTGTGCAACGCGGACTGTTGTTTTTCGGCGTTGCCGGAATATTTACGTTCAACGAGGTGCGCCGCGATGCCGCCCACGAGAAGCGGCGTCGACACCGACAGCGGCAGGTAGATGCCGACCGCCATCGGCATGATGTGCAGGCGAAAGCGCGTGCCCCGGGGCTCCAGGACAAAAACGTCGATGGCGACGACGACGACGCCAAGGACAATGCCCGCGATGACGAGTCCCCAAGGCAGATGCGCCTCGGGATCGAACAGCGAGCCGACGAGCGACTTGAACAACATTGCCTGCGGCGCCTTGAGGGCGGTGACGCCTTCCCGCGCCGGTTCACCGATGCCGTAGGCCTTGTGCAGCACCGTCATGATCGGCGCGATGATGAACGCCGCCGCGACGGTGCCGGCCACCTCGGCCCACTGCTGGCGCTTGGGCGTCGCGCCCAGGATGTAGCCGATCTTCAGATCCTGCGAGATGTCACCCGCCAGGCACGCGGCGCAGCACACGACGCCCGCAACGCCGAGCGTCGCCAGCATGCCCGACGCGCCCGTGTACCCGAGCAGAAGCAGAAGGCCCGCCGTGATGAGCACGGTGCAGATCGTCATGCCCGAAACCGGGCTGTTCGACGATCCGACAAGGCCCGCGATGTAACTGGCCACCGCCACGAAAAAGAACGAGAGGATGAACATCGCGATCGTGGTGATCACGGTCGTTCCGATCGAGCCGGTCATGTGGAAATACGTCACCGCGATTAGGACGACGCTCGCGAGGATCAGGCCGATGAGGTGTCCGCCCTTGATATTGCGTTCGGTGCGGATCTCTTCGGTGGCCGAGCCGCCCCGCATGCCTTCGACCGCGTACTTCACGCCGGTCAGAATGCCCTTGCGCACCTTGATGATCGACCAGATCCCGCCGACGACCATCGCGCCGATGCCGAGGTAGCGAATCTTCGTGTTCCAAAGGCCCCACACGCCCTCGAGCACGTCGCCCTCGGGCAGTCCGTAGTAAACGGAGAGGATCGGCATGGCGCCAAACCAGGCGATCGCGCCGCCGAGGAACACAAGGATCGCGATCTCCCAGCCGACGATAAAGCCGACGCCGACAAGCATGGGCGAGATGTCCATGCCGCCGCCGAACGCGGATTTGCCGACGCGCACCGCGCCCTCGACCGTGCCCTTGAACAAACCGAACACGGAGACGCACAGCTTGAACGCGCCGCCAAGGCCGAGAGCCCAGAAAATGCCGCCCAGGTCCTCGCCCCCCTTGTCGCCGACTTTCAGCACCTCGGCGCAGGCGATGCCCTCGGGGTATCGCAACTCCTCGTTCTCGATGATGAGCGAGCGGCGCAGCGGAATCATGATGAGCACGCCCAAAAGGCCGCCAGCGACCGCGATGAGCGTCGTTTCGAAATAGTTGAAGGTGTCCCACAGGCCCAGCAACACGATAGCGGGCACCGTGAAAATGATGCCGGCGGCCAGGCTTTCGCCGGAGGACGCCAGCGTGTGCACGATGTTGTTTTCGAGGATCGTGCCGCGTTTCAGGATTCCCTTCAGCACGCCCATCGAAATGACGGCCGCGGGGATCGCCGCGCTCACCGTCATGCCCGCGTACAAGCCGACGTAAACGTTGGCGGCGGTCAGGAGAAAAAGGAGAATGAAGCCCAGGACGATGGCTTGCACCGTCGTCTCGGGCATATTCGTTTCCGCGGAAACATACGGCTTGATGGGCTGCATGGCGCTCCTCGCCTGATTTTTTTCGAAGGGAAACGATGCCTTGTAACAGACAAACGCGCCGTTGCAAAGGCGCGCGGCCGGCCGCCGCGTGGCCAATCGGGCTTGCGCCAAACGCGCCGATCGCGTAACCGTGCAAAAAAAGAATTTCTTTGAAATATTTTCCGGCGACATCCGGCTTTTTCCGTCCCGGGGTGCCGCCATCCGATTTATGCCCGATTCTTCCCCGCGATGGCGGCGAAACATTGCGTTCACCGTCCTCGCCGATGTGATCGTTCTCCTTGCGGTGCTGCTGGCGTTCGAGGTCTACGCTCGCTGGGACCATCGGTGGCTGCACACCTCGCTGCACATGCCGACGGCGGACGTCGAGATTCTCGTCGCTTGCTTCGGCGACAGCCACACCTACGGCATGGGCGCGTCCGAGGGCGAAAGTTATCCCGAACAGCTCGAACGATTGCTCGCCGGCGAGTTCGCCGACATCGACGTGCAGGTCGTCAACGAGGGCGAGCCCGGCGCCAACTCGTCGCTGGCGTTGCAGACGGTGCGCCGCTTTCTCTGGAAATCGCGCGTGACGCCCGATGTGCTGATCTATAGCGCCGGGCGCAACAACGTCTGGAACATCCAGCACTCGCCGATTCTGCCGGGTCATGTCGCCGTGCGGCGCTCCGCCGAGTGGTACAAGCACCTTTTGCAGGATACGTACGCCTACCGCCTGAGCAAGGTGACATTGACACGCCTGCAACAATTCACCGCCGGCGGAACGCAGTTCCCCAAGGTCGTTTTTTCACCGAAATCGCGCGACGAAAGAAAACTGCTGCGCGACTGGCTGCGGCACGACCTGGACGAACTGCATGCGATCTGCCGCTCGCGCGAAATCGATCTCGTGCTAATGAACTATTGGGAACCGCACCCGTGGATCGATGCCGAGATGTTCGAATTCGCCGCGGCGACGGACAACACGTTTATCGATATCTTCAACTTCGGCGACTCGCACCGCCACATTCGACGCTGCCCGAGCGATTTCGTGGCCCGCGATTGCCATCCGAGCGGCAAGGGTTATGCGCGGATTGCACGCCTCGTTTTCGAAACGCTGGCCCCCATGCTGGCGCCGACGGATGCGCCATCATGAGCCGACTTGCCAAAAAAATCGTCTTTACCCTGGTCGCCGACGCCATCGTTTTGGTTTTCCTGGTTCTCGCGTACGAGTTAACACAACTCAACCGGCACCGCTGGAGCCACTCCCGGCTGAACATGCCGCGAAAAAGCACGGAGCTGCTGGTCGCGTGCTTCGGTGACAGCCACACCTTTGGCATCGGCGCGCTGGCCGGCGGCGACTATCCTTCGCAACTGAAGCGGCGACTGCGTCGAAATATCCCCGCGGGACGAAAGCTGCAGGTGCTCAATCAGGGCGAGCCGGGCAGCAACTCGTCGCTCGCACGGCAGTCGGTGCGCCGATTTTTCGAGCAGTCGCCGATCGCGCCGGATGTGCTGATCTTCTGTGCGGGGTGGAACAACATCTGGAACGTGCAAGGCGCGCCGGTGCTGCCCGATGAGGTCGCCGCCGCGCCGTCGAGCGAATGGTACGCCTACCTGCTGCGCAACAGCTACGCCTTACGGCTAAGCCGCGTGACGCAGGCGCGGCTCGAACAGTTCGCGGCCGGCGGCGGCGAGTTTCCCACCAAGGTTTTTTCGGTCGACGAGCCCCAGGAGCAAAAATTGCTTCGCGAATGGCTGCGCGCCGATCTCGACGCCGTCCGCGAGATCTGCAAAAAACACGGCACGCGGCTGATCGTCATGAACTACTGGTTTCCGACGCCGTGGATCGAGCGCGAATTGCTGGCGTTCGAAGCCGAGACGAATACGAGTTATGTCAACGTCGACAACTTCGGTTACAAGAACCGCGCGACGTTGCGCTGCCCGAGCGAGCTCGTCACGCAAAACTGCCATCCGAACGGCAAGGGTTACGCGCGCATCGCGGACATCCTGCTGGAGGCGGTCGAACCGATCTTGCGGGACAAGGCCGCGCGCCTTGGCCGAGCGCTCTGACCCCCCCGGTGTTTTTCGGCTTGACGCGACAACGCTTTAAGATCGCGCGCGCCTGGTGTTAGACTCCGCGCCGCGACATGACCCGTACTCCCCTGAATATCGACGGCGCGCCCCATCCGCGGCTTCATGCCGACCAGCCCGCGCCGCCATTCGCGCGGCCGGATTTGAATGGCGAGATCGCCGACAACCGGCGCATCACCGCCGGCGGCAAACCGATCGCGCTGGAAATCCTTCGCTACATCGGCTGCCCGATCTGCCGCATGCGCCTGCATGACCTGGACGACGCGCGCGAGGTCTTTACGCGGGCAGGAGGCGAGCTTGTCGTCGTCATCCCCTCGCCCGCCGCGGACATCGCGGCGTATCTGAAATCGTATCCCGTGTCGCTTTGCGTCGTGCCGGATCCGGAGCGCGAGGTCGTACGCAAGTACGCGGTGGAGCGCGTGCCGTGGAGCCGCCTTCTCGCGCCCACGTTCCTCGGGCGACTCCTGCGCGCGCACACGCGCGGACACTTCCACGGCAAGCCCGGCGGCGACGAGTTCCAGGCGCCTTCGTCGTTCGTGATCGCGCCGGACGGCACGCTCGCACTCGTTCATTACGGGCGGCATATCGGCGACTGGCTCCCCATCGCGGAGTTCGCGGGCGCCCTTGCCGCCGTCGCGCCCTCGGCGCGCGCGGAATCGGGCGCATGACGACCGTCTATACGGACACGATCGTCGAGCACTTGCGCGACTACCGCGCGATGCTGCAGCCGCTCATCCGCAAGGCGCAGGAAATCGGATTTGCGATCTTCATGAAGCTCGGCGACGACGAGTTTGAGATGCGCCCCTACATCGACGTCATGGACTTCGACGCCATGCGCGTGTACGCCCGCCGATGCGCCCGTCCCGCCGAAGGCTCGCTGCAAATCCGGCTCAAGGGGCGCCTTCTCACCGACACCAGCTACGACCAGTCGGGCCATTCCGATATCGATCTCGTTCTTTTCAAGGGATCCGCGCGCGACTTTTTCCGCGAGATGCCCGCGCTCATCCGCCAGATCCGCGAAACGCTGGTGACGAATTTCGACCAGCAGACGGTTTTCGACCTGATCGACTTCGGCGCGGACTACCTCGAAACGACGGCGTATCCGTTTTCCTACACGATGTACGCGTTCGACAAGCCGATCTTCGACGTACGCCTTGATGGAAAACTCCTCGTCGCGCGTATTCTCGACCCGGTCGTCCAGGTCCGGCTCGCGCTGTTTTTCCTTCGCGGCGCGGACATGATGGCGCTCTCGTTTCGCAATCCGTTCGACATTCTGGCGATGCTGGATCTCGCGCAGCATTCGATCCGCCATCTCGCGGCCGCCTACGAAATGCGCGGCATCCGCGCGGAGTTGATCGGCCTTGGGCAAAAGCTCGTCTCGTGCGGCGCGGGCGTGCGCCCAAACCTCATGACCGACCGTTTCGGTCCCACCGCGTTGCATCTGGATGCCATCTTCAAGATACTGTCGTCCGCTCTTGCTGGCGAGAAAGATTCAGGCGGACGATGAGCGCGCGACGATTTGGCGGAGGCGGCGGCGGCGGGTACGGGGGCTACGGCGGTTCGCCGCCGCAGGTGCGCCTGGGCCCGCCGATGACGCCGATCGTGCGCGCGTTCATGATCGCATGCGGCGCCGTTTACGTGCTTCAGTCGGTCTTTCCGGTCCTGACACACTACTTCGCGCTCGTGCCCGGCCTGTTTTTCCGCGGCTGGATCTGGCAGCTCGCGACGTTCAATTTCCTGCATGGACCGCTCATGCACCTTGTCATGAACCTGTTCATGATCTGGATGTTCGGCGGCGAGCTCGAAATGAAGCTCGGACAGCGGCGCTTCATTCTGCTCATGGTCGTCTCGGGCATGGGCGCGGGTCTTTCCGAGGCGGCGGCGATCATGCTGACCGATCCGGTATCCGCCGGCTCGCACATCATCGGGGCATCCGGCATCGTGTTCGGCCTCCTGCTCGTTTACGGCATGACGTGGCCCAACCGGCAGGTGCTGGTCATGTTCATCATCCCCATGCGTGTGAAGTGGATGGTGTTCCTGTTTGGCCTCATCGAGTTTATGGCCGTGATGTCCGCGCGGAGCCCGGGAGCCGAACGGCCGGGCGTGGCGCACCTGGCGCATCTGGGCGGCATGTTGTTCGCCTATCTGTTCATGCGCTACGACGTGCTTTACATGAAGGCGAGACGCACGTATTACGACCGGAAACTTGCCGGTTATCGAAAAAAGTTCCGGGTGCACCAGGGGGGGCGCGAGGAAAACGATGACGAGCCGCCGACCTATCACTGATCCGTGGGGAAAACGCGCAGGCGACGCGGTTTCCGGTACGGCGGTGGGGGACAGGAAATCGACGACGAACGGGGGACGCGGGCCGTTCGGGCTGCCGGGTCGCCCGGCCTGGCTCAATGACGCCGACTTTCCGTTTGAAAGCCGTTTCGTCGAAGTCGGCGGCGCCGTCGTCCACTACGTCGACGAGGGCGACGGCCCGGTGCTGCTCGCGCTGCACGGCAATCCGACGTGGTCGTTTCTCTATCGCGACATCATCGGCCGCTTGCGCGACCGCTTCCGCGTCATCGCGCTTGACTATCCCGGCTTCGGATTCTCGCGCGCGCCGGAAGGCTACGACTTCACGCCCGAGTCGCACACCTTGATCGTGGCCGCGTTCGTGAAGCGCCTGAATCTCACAGGCATCACGCTGATCGCGCAGGACTGGGGCGGCCCGATCGGGCTGACCGTCGCCACGCGCGATCCGGAGCGCTTCGAGGGGCTCGTCATCGGAAACACATGGGCCTGGCCGCTTGACGGTGAGCGTCACTTCGAGCGCTTTTCCCGCGTCATGGGCGGGCGGCTGGGCGGATTCGCCATCCGGCGATTCAACGCCTTCGTCAACGGGCTCATTCCCCTTGGCACGCGCCGTTCCGTATCGCGCCGCGTGATGCGCGCGTATCGCGGCCCGTTCCCGACCGCGGCCTCCCGCCGGCCGGTGCACGTCTTTCCGTCGTGCCTGCTCGGCAGCCGCGACTTTCTCGCGAAACTCGAGGCCGACCTGCCGAAAATCGCCGATCGCCCCGCGCTCATCGTCTGGGGCGAAAAGGACTTTGCGTTCCGCGAAAAGGAGCGCGAACGGTTCGAACGGATCTTTCCCGACCACGAAACGCACACGCTGCCGGACGCGGGTCATTACATCCAGGAAGACGCGCCCGGCGAGATCGCCGACGCGATCCGGACCTGGCACACGCAGAACTTTTCGCGCCGGCCCGGCCGCGCCTGACCCGCGGCGGAGTTTCCATTTGTCGCACGTCCCGATCGTTTCCGAATTGCTGAGCGCGCTTCAGGCCGGCGCCGTCGCCCGCGCGGGTGCGCTGATCGCCGACGATTTCACCTTCGACGGCGGCGTTCCGTGCGCGCTTTCGCGCGACGAATTCCTGAAGACCATGCGGGGCCTCGCGATCGCGCTGCCAGGCTGGACCTTCGAACTGGGGGGCGTCGACGAGTCCGGCGACACTGTTTCCGCGACGGTGGCCATTTCCGGAACGCACGACGGCCCTCTCGACATCCCGCACGTGCCGCCGGTTATGCCGACCGGAACGCTGGTGCGTCTGCCGGAGGATCGCTGGGTCTTCGCGATCCGGGACGGCCGCGTCGCGTCGATCCACGTGCAGGCGGCGTTCGACGGCGGCCTGTCGGGTCTGTTGGAGCAGATCGGGATCGAATACGACGACGCGTAACGGCGCGCCCGCGACCGCGCTTGACGGGTCAAAAGCTTGGTGTTAACGCTCAACCACCCCATCGGGTTTTTCTTCGCCGGGCGTCCGGCGTTCCCTAGCAACGTCATCCCCTATCGGGAAAGCAGGAGGCAGCATCCATGAGAAAATTGATCGTGTTTGCGGTTGCCATTGGCGTCTTCACGGCGTCGTTCGCGTTTGCGCAGGTTTACGACAAGGGCGGCGGCATCTTCCAGATGGCGGGCAAGCTGTCGAAGGATTACGAGGCCTATCCGGATAAGAAGCCGGACGGCAAGATCGGGCGCCTCTACGCCGTCCCGCACGGCAAGGACGAAAACCAGGAAGACGTGGACAAAAAATTCTACGTCACGGAAGACACCAAGATCACCCTGAAAAAGGGCGGCACCGCCACGGTGAAAGACCTGGTGAAGGACACCATCGTCCTTTTCACCTACAAGAAGGACTCGCAGGCCAACCTCATCGTCCGCGAGGTCGAGATCCAGTAGGAGTGCCCTTCCAGGGCGCGATCATCGCGCGCGGCTTGCGAAGCGGCCTGCGACGTCAGAGCCGCGGCAGCGAACCGGAGTGCGCGGTTGGTACGCGCCGACAAACGATTTCGAAAATCATTCGTAAAAAAGGGCGGGACACAAATCCCGCCCTTTTTGATTGGGTTTGTTTTGGTCGTTATCGCTGCGAGCCGGTCGGCTTTCGGGTCCTTTTTCTTTTGCGCAACAGGTCGGCTAGTGAGCGTAACGCGTCGTTGACCGAATCGGAATCGGGGAAAAACTCGGCGACATCGTCCGCGATGACGACAAGGTTCGTTCCCGCTGCGTAGCGCTTTGCGTACTTGCCGCGAACACCGCCCCGAAAATCGTACTCGGCGCGCATCTCGTCTTTGTCGTTATCGTTCTTCTTCGTAGGCATTTTTTTTCGTTGCGTGTCTTGCGCTGATGATTCGAATGCGATCCTCCACGACAACGAGCAATCGAAGTCGGACCGACATGCCAATCGTAATGAAACGGGTATCGCCGCGCGTCGCATTTTTTCGATCGGGTATCGTCACGGACAGCGCGTCGCCGAATACGGACGCCGCTTCGCGAAAATCGACAAAATGTTTGCGGCGATTTTTCGTTTCTTTGTCGGGGTCCCATTCGAACCGAATTTCCATCGAATCCGATGCTCCCCGGCAATACGCGTTCAGTCGCCGGCGGCGAACTGCTTGAAGCGCTCGAAGATGCCGGCGTTCTTGGCGGGCTTGCGGCCGTTTTCGATTTCACCGAATTCGGCGAGCAGTTCCTTTTGCCTTTTGGTGAGCTTTTTCGGAACTTCGACGCGGATCACGCAGAGCTGATCGCCGCGGCCGTATCCGCGCAGAAACGGGATGCCCTTGCCGCGCATGCGCACGACGTCGCCGTTTTGCGTTCCGGCCGGGATGGCAAGTTCCGCCTCGCCGTCGAGCGTCGGTACCGGCAAATCGGCGCCGAGCGCGGCCTCGTGAAACTGCACCGGCACCTCGATGACGACGTCGGCGTCGCGGCGCTGGAAATATTCGTGTTCGGCAACGTGGATGAAGACGTACAGATCGCCGGACGGGCCGCCGCGCTCGCCGTCTTCGCCCTTGCCGGGCACGCGCAGGCGCATGCCGTCCTCGACCCCCGCGGGGATGCGGACCGAAACGTGCGACTTTTCGACGATCCGCCCGCTGCCTGTGCAATCCTTGCAGGGATTGGCGATGACCTGGCCCGCGCCGCCGCAATTGGGGCACGTGCTGGTGATGCTGAAAAAGCCCTGCGTCCGGCGGACCTGCCCCGCGCCGTGGCAAAGCGGGCAGCGCGCGGGCTGCGACCCCGCCTCGGCCCCGGTGCCCTTGCAGGTCAGGCAGGTGGCGCGTTTACCGACTTCGATGCGCTTTTCGACGCCGAACGCGGCTTCTTCGAACGGGATCTCAAGGTCGAAGCGCAGGTCGTCGCCCCGGTTGGGTCCGCCGCGCGAGCGTTGGCGACCGCCGCCGCTCATGCCGAAGATCTCCTCGAAAATGGACCCCATCGAGGAGAAGATGTCGGAAAAGTCGCCGGTAAATCCCTGATAACCCGAGCCGCGCAGGCCCTCGTGCCCGAGGCGGTCGTAAACCTGGCGCTTTTCCGCGTCGGAGAGCACCTGATAGGCCTCCGACGCTTCCTTGAAACGCGACTCGGCCTCCGGATTGTCCGGATTCTTGTCGGGATGATTCTTGACCGCGATTTCCCGATAGGCGCGTTTGATTCGCGCCGCGTCCGCGGTGCGTGGAACGCCGAGTATTTCGTAATAGTCGCGTTTGACTGTCATCGTGATCGCCGCCGGCGCGGGGCTCGGCGCCTGGCCCTAGTCGTCTTCCTCGTCCTCGTCGGCTTCCTCGTCATCCTCGTCGATCTCGTCGTCGTCGTCGTCGGACGACACCGAGCGCGCGGGTTTTTCCTCGAAGATCGCGGCGGTCACGAAATCGGCGTTACCCGCGGCGTCCGGCAAATCCTTCAGCCAGCGCGTGTAATCCTTTTCGGTCACCCAGCCCCGCTCGACAAAGCGCAGGACCAGGCGGGAATCGAATCGCTGATCGTCGCTGCGTTCAACGCTCATGGATCACCCCTCGCCCGATCCGGACTTCCGCGGAGCGTCCGGCGTTTCGTGGATCGACACCTTGCCCGCGGCGATCTCGCGCAGCGCGTTCACCACGTATTTGTTTTCGGTGGCGGGCAAAAGGAACTTGCTGCCTTTCATGAGCTGACGGGCGCGCCGCGCCGCGATCAGAACAAGCGCGAAGCGGTTGTCGACCTGTTCGATGCAATCTTCAACGGTTACGCGGGCCATGCGTGTCTCCTGACTTTTGAACCATTAATCATCGTCCGGTGCCGTGTCCACGGACCCGGGCGCATTCGCTTCGTCGTTCGTATCGGCGCTTGCCGAATCCTCCGGCAATCGCCAGGCGTCGATCGACCCGGGCCAGTCCGCCAGAAAGGCCTGGCCGATCTCGAAAACGTCGTCTCGATGGCCTGCTCGCGCCACGAGCATCTCCGGCTTTCCGCCGCGAGCCGGTACGCGCGCGAAATCAAAACGCGCGATGATGTCTTCATCCGTGCCGGTTAATGCGATGGCAAGCTCGGGCGACGCCAGGGCCCGTTCGGCCCGCCGCTTCTCGTCGCCTTCCAGACGGCGCGTCCCGCGCAAATCCGAAAGCGACGCCAACCGGGCGGCGATCACGTCCGAATCAAGCGCCGACCCGTCCGCGGCGGCAAATCCGCCGTCAGACGAGCGCGAAAGTATAATCGTATCGGCGCCGCGCCGCAACTCAACCCGGGCGACATTTTCCGGATCGAAATCCGCCACGGCACGATCTCGCAAGTCCGCGAAAGTACGGTCGAATTTTTCGACATTCGACGCCGCGACCTCGACGAGCAAACCGTCCGGCGTCCGCGCGCGAACAAGCTGATCGCCGGCTTTTCCAAACCGGATGACGCGCTCGCCGGCTTCGTCGAAGGTGACGCGCAACTCCATCGCCGGCTCATCGAGCTCGCCCGCGTCGCCTGCGATCGCACGCTCGATACGCAGACCGCGCAACCCTTCGATCACAAGGCGTGTCTCCTGCGAATCGGCGTTATACTCAGCCTCGCCGTCGGAAACGATCCAGCGATCGTCCGGCGCGTACGGCGTCGCGCCTTCGTCAGTGCCCTCGGGCGTCTCCGCTTTGGCTCGCGTGAGAACGTATTGGATGCGACCGCCCCTGACCAGTTCGATGCGCCGCGCTTCCTCGCCGGCGACGCGGATAACATTCTTGTCGCGAAAATCCTCGGGGCCCTTCGCGAGCGCGGTCGCGACGGACTGCGGCACGATCAGCACATCGTTATCGGACGCGCGCTTGACGTACAGGCGCGAACCGATGCGGTGCGCGTCGCCGACAAGAAGCGTCGCCTCGGCCTCGTCCGTTTTGTAGGTCACGCGGATGCGCGGCTCGGCGAGGCCGAAGGTCGCAAGCGGCTCGTCGGGCGATTCCAGGACGCGGTCGGCCTTTGTCGTGCGCGCCGTGGAGATGATGCCTTGCACGGCGTATTTGTCGGCCGCGTCCTCGAACGGCGCCGTCACGCGCCACGCTTCGGCACCGGATTTTTGCAGCACGATTTCCGGTCCCGCGGACGCGATGCGAATCTCGCGCACGGCGTCAAAATCCAGAGTGAAAAGTTCCTTTTTCGCCTCTTCCTGTTTTTCGACGCGTTCGGTGCGCGGTTTCGACCAGAAAAAGAAAGCGCCCGCGACGGCCGCGAGAAGGACAAGCGCGATCGCCGTATTGCGAAAGCTCATTGCTCGCTGCGCCGGCCACGCAAGACCAGCACGCCAATGCCAAGCATCGAAAGCAACATCGGCACGCCGATGACGGACACGAAAAACACCTGCGGCCTTTCCTCGCCCGTCATCATCATCATCGACGGCGTGAACTCGTGCGCGCGCACGGAGATGTTTTCTTCCTTGCCGGCGAGCCACGCGATGACGTTGAGCGCGAGGTTGTTGTTGTAGAGCTGCGCGATCATGCCGTTGCGCAGGAATGTGGAGTCTCCGATCAGAACGACGCGCCCGCCCGCGCCCGGCCCGTCCTCAAGCGGCGGCATTTCCTCGTCTTGCAGCGGCGCGCCGCCGGGGAACTGGATCGCGACGCCCATCGTGAGCGGTCCCGGGTTGTCCGCGTCGTCCTTTTCGACGATCTGCTCGCCGAGCGCCTTATCGACCTGCGTCTCGCCCCAGGCTTCATCGGAGGACTTCAGAATCGGCGAAACCACCGGGCCGCGCGTCATATCGGTCGCGATGCTGCGCGCGAGCGAAAACGCCGTCGGCTGATTCATGTCGCGCGTGATCTCGTGCGGCGGATAGGTGACGACAACGGGCGTCAAACCGAGCTGGCTGCCGATAAAGGGGTTGTAAACGGGCTCCACGATCACATCGTTGCGCACGGTGACGCCGAGCGATTCGAGCCACGGCCCAAGGCCCGTCGCCGCGCCGACCTCCGGCATCAGGAACAGACCCTTGCCGTCCTGTTCGACAAACGCGCGAATCGCGTCGGCCTCCGGGGGCGTCAACTCCCGATCCGGTCCCGCGACGACAAGGACCGAGCAATCCTCCGGTATCGCGCGGCTGATCAGCACAATCTCCCGCACGTCGTGGTTTTCATTTTCGAGCAGGCGCTTGAAAAAGCCCGCGCCGTCTTCCTCGGTGTTGGTGACGCGCGCCTCGCCGTGGCCGGTGACGAAACAGATCGGCCCCGCCTTGTCCTGCGTCACCTTCATGAGCGCCTGCGTCAGGGCCGGCTCCGTCGTTTCGACAATGATGTTCGTGCGGCCGACGGGCGTATCCGGCGGCAGGTCCGCCGCGCTCGGCGCGTCGAGCGCCTCGACGACGATCGCGCCGCGCCGCGCGACCTCATAGCGCTCAAGCATCTCCGGCGCGCGATCGGGATCGATGACGCGGTACGCGAACCGGCCCTCGGGCGCGGCCTCGCGGTAGCGCTTCAGGAGACGCTCGTACGTTTGGGCCTCCGCGGGCATGAAAAACGCGGTGACGAGAACAGAGCCGTCGATATTTTGCAGCGCCTTTTTCGTCTGGTCGGAGAGCGTGTTGACCTTCGCGCTTGTTCCGTCCCAGCTCTTGTCGATATCCGCCGCGATCAGGTTGACGAACACGATGATGCCGACGACCACGACCGAAAAGACGACGGCGTTGATGCCGTATTTCGCCGTGCGTTTGCGCAGCGCGGCTCCGGCGGTGCCGACGTCCATCAGGAACCCGGCGATAAGCGCGACCGGCCCGAGCAACAGCAGAAACCAGAAACGCAGGAACATATCCGGCGCGAGAAAGACGACAAGAAGCGCCAGGCCCGTCAGGAGCAAACCCTCGTAACGCAATACCTTCGCGAGCGCTTTCATCGCGGCCTCACCTCCACCGGGCGCTTTCCACGACGCGCGTGGCAAGGAAGAGGAAGACGGCGACGAACGACGCGAAGTACACGAGATCCTTCACCGCGATGACGCCGTCGGCGAAGTTATCGAAGTGCGGAAGGATGGCGACGTATTTGAGCACCGCGCCCGCCGTCCCCGGCAGGCTTTCGGCGAGCCAGCCGAGAATCCAAAGCAGCAACAGCGCGAAAAACGCCCACATCGCCGCCTGCGTTTGCGTTCGGGCCAGGGCGCTCGTGAACAGGCCGAACGCCATGAACGCCGCGCCCATCAGGAACAGGCCGAGATAACCCGTGGCGACCTTTCCGATATCGGGACTGCCGAATTTGACGAGCAGCGCGGGGAATTGCAGCGTCAGCAAGAGCGCGACGACATAAAACGACAGCGCCGCGAGGTACTTGCCGGCGATGATCGTCCGCTCGCGGATGGGGCTTGTCAGAAGCAGCTCCTCGGTGCCGGATTTTCGCTCGTCGGCGTAAAGGCGCATCGTCACGAGCGGTACGATGAGAAGAAGCAGCACGGAGAGGTTCTGAAAAAGCGGCGTGACGATCATGTCGTTCACGTTCATGTCCGGCGCGCCGCCCTGCTGGTACATCTGAGCCATCGACTGGTTCTGGACGTAGAACGTGAACAGGTCGAAATAGAACAGCCCGGCGAGCGCGATGAACACGACGAGAATGACGTACGCGATCGGCGACAGAAAAAATTGCCGCCATTCCTTTTGCCATATGGCGAAAAGACCCAAGGTCCGCCTCCAAAAATTCTAACGGCTGGTCAGCCGGACGAAGACCTCTTCCAGCGAGCCGGCCTCGTCCGAAATCTCAAGAATCCCCCAACCCGCGTTCAACGCCTCGAGCGCGATGTCGTTCGCGGGGCTCGTGCCCGGCGCGATCTCGATGATGTAGCGCCCCGGGACCGCGTCCTTGCGCACCGCGCGCACGCCTTCGACGCGGCCGATGCGCGACTCCACCGTATCGTCCGGTTCCGCCAGGCGAATCGCGATGCGCGGCGCGTCGTGCATCGCGCGCGTCAGTTCTTCGATCGGTCCGTCCGCGACGATCCGCCCCTCGTGGATGATGACGACGCGCCGGCAGGTCATGACGACCTCCGGCAGGATGTGCGTGGACAGGATGACGGTGTGGTCGCGGCCGAGCTCGCGAATCAGTCCGCGGATCTCCTGGATCTGCACGGGATCAAGGCCGATCGTCGGCTCGTCGAGCACCAGGACCTCGGGGTCGTGAACGATCGCGCACGCGAGGCCAAGCCTCTGGCGATAACCCTTGGACATCTGCGACGCGAAGCGATTTTGCATGTGCGCCAGGCCGCAACGATCCATCGCGAAGGCGATTCGCTCCCGGCGTTTGTCCTTCGGGACGCCCTTGAGCCTCGCGGCGAATTCCAGATTTTCGCGCGCGGTGAATTCGAGATAGAGCGGCGGATGTTCGGGCAGGTAGCCGATGCGCCGGCGCACCTCGAGGTTGTCCGTCACGACGTCCAGTCCGTCGACAAGCACCGTGCCGTTTGTCGGAGGCATGAAGCCCGTGATGACGCGCATCGTCGTCGTCTTGCCCGCGCCGTTCGGGCCGAGAAACCCGAGTACCTCTCCGCGCGCGACCGAAAAATTGACGCCGGAAACGGCCTCGACGTCGCCGTAACTTTTGACGAGATCGCGCACCTCGACCATGACGGCCGATGCCGGTGCGTTGGCCTTTGCGGGCGAGGCGACCACGGGTTTTCCTCCGAAAAAACGAGCGGATGCGAGCGCGCGAAACATAAGAACGCGGCCCGGCGCTGTCAAGCGCCGACGGCCCGGAAACCCCGCCGTCCCCGTCCCGCTGCCACGTTCGTGCGTTCGACGAGCAAGGCGCGCGCGAGGTTCAATCCGCGCGAATTTGGTCGATTGACGACGGCGGCGCCAACAGAAAATCCGCCAGCACGAGCGCGACCATCGCCTCGGCCACCGGGACGACGCGCGGAGCAATACAAGGGTCGTGGCGACCCGTGACCGATACGTCGACCGCCTCACCCGTCTTGTTCACCGTGGACTGCGTCTTCGCGATGGAACTTGCGGGCTTGACCGCAAGGCGGAGCACGATCGGCTGGCCGGTCGAGATGCCGCCGAGCACACCGCCCGCGTGATTGGTCGAGAATCCGTCCGGTGACATCGCATCGTTGTGTTCGCTGCCGCGCATCAATGCGGACGCGAAGCCGTCGCCGATTTCCACGCCCTTGATCGCACCGACGCTCATGATCGCAAACGCCAGGCGCGCGTCGAGTTTTTCGTAGATCGGATCGCCAAGGCCCGGAGGCACGCCTTGGGCGCGCACCTCCACCACCGCGCCGAGGCTGTCGCCCGCGTTGCGGGCAGCCTCGATGGCGGCGATCATTTTTGAGGCTGCGTCCCGGTCCGCCGTGCGGACGGGATTTTGCTCGATGAACGCCTCGTCGAAATTCGACGCGGCGATATCCGCGACGCGCGTCACATGGCCAAACACGCG
>JAIOHV010000160.1 GCA_019912885.1 bacterium | reverse complement strand
GGACGACGACGACGCGGACGTCACGCCCGAGAATCCGGACGATGTTCCGGATCCCCGAGGCGGATTGTCAGGCGGGAGCGACGAGAGCCGTTGCGGCTGCGGCTGTTAGCGCCGCGCCGCCACCGCCCGGCGCCTTCTCGTCAAGCGCGGCGCGGGCGCGTCAGTTTTTGGAAACCGCCGAGTGGCCCGCCGGGTACAAACCCGGGATCGCGACGGGCAGGCGCCCTTGTGGCGCCGCCCATCCGTACAGCGCGCGCGCGACCGTTTCCACCGCGATGTCGCGGTTGGAATACGCGGCAAGATAAGCGGGCGCGTCGGGAAACGCGGACAGGTCGTACGGCATCGCCAGCGCGACGACGATCGTCGGCCGGCCGAGCGCCAGCACGCGACGCACCATGTCCGCCTGGCGCGCATCCGCCCGCGCGTTGTAGGTGCCGATGACGAACACGTCCGCGTCCGACGCGGCCGCCCCCGCGACGATCGCGTCCGCGCGCCGTTTCCATAGCGGCGACGAGAAGCGCGTCCCCGTCGTCGCGCTATCGATCGCCTGCATCGCCTTGTACAGCGACCGTGTGCACAGGTTCGGCCACGGCGCGCCGGGGTACATCTCAAGGATGAGCGGCGACGGCGCGATGACGTGAACGCGCGACCCGGGCGCGCCCGGCGCGGGGATCGGCAGATACGCGTTTTCGTCGCGAACCAATGTCAGCGCGCGTTCGTGAAGGCGCGCGGCGATCTCGCGCTGGCCGGGCGTATCGACGCGCTCGTCCACGGTCGCCGCGTCGCGCGCCGGCGCCTCGAACAGGCAGTAGCGCATCTTCATGCGCAGGATGCGCCGCACCGATGCGTCGATGCGCGCCTCGGTCACGCGGCCGCTTTCAACGGCGCTTTGGATATACGCCATGCGCTCGCCGAGATCGGTCGGGTAGTCGCCCGGCGAGCCACCCCCGACAAGCGGTTCCCCGCCGATATCCATGATCATGTCCGCGCCGGCCTCGATGGCGAGAAGGTCCACCAGGTCGCCGTGATCGACGTTCGCCACGGGGAACATGTTGAGATCGTCGGTGATGATGACGCCGTCAAAGCCGAGCTCCTCGCGCAACAAGTCGGTGAGAATCGCGCGCGAGATTGTCGGCGGCCGTTCGTCGTCCCAGGCGTCGAACCGCGCGTGCGTCGGCATGATCATCGGCACGCCCGCCTCGATCGCGGCAATAAACGGCGGCAGGTAGATCGCGCGCAGCTCGGCGTCGGTGTGCGTCGAGACGGGCACGGACGTGTGTTCGTCACCCGGCGCCGCGGTCTGGCCGGGAAAGTGCTTGGCCGTCGCGATGATGCGCCGCGCCGTCATCGCCGACACCGACGCGCGCGCGTGGCGCGAAACCCAGTCTGTCAGCCCGCCGAACGTGCGCGTGTACATCGACGTCTCGCCCGGCGAGGTCATCACCTCGAGCACGGGTGCGAGATTCACGTTGACGCCAAGCTCGCGCATCTGGTCCGCCATCAGCGCGTACGCATCGGCCGTCACGGCGGGATCGAACGTGGCGCCAAGGCCCATGTTGCCCGGTGTGTCCGTGCCGCCGGTCGTCGTCGAAAGCGTCTGCGACGCGCCGCCTTCCTGGTCGATCCCGAGGAGAAGCGGAACGGGCGGGTCGTTTTCGAACGCGAGCCGCTGCAGGGCGTTGGCGTTTTTCGCGCTCCATCGCGGCGTCAGGCCGAGCGTGAACAATATCCGTTCGTGGATCGCGCCCACGCGCAATTCGTTGATCGCGCGGATCGCATCCTTGCCGGCGAAGCCCGGCAGCATGTCCACGCCGACGTAATACATCTGCCCGATTTTTGCCGGAAGCGGCATGCGCGCGAGAAGTTCTTCGACACGCGCATCGTCCACCTCGCAAAGGGGAAGCGTGTGCGGATCGGCGATGGTTTCGTCATCGCCGTCATCATCGCCGGGAACGGCGTCGTCATCGACGCCGTCTTCGTTCGACGCGCCCGGCGACGGCAGTGGATCGTCCGCGCCTGTTTCGGCCTCGTCGCCAAAGACGCACCCCGCGGCGAGTGTCAACGCGCCCGCGAACGCCGCGAGCAACAACACGCGAATGAGGGACCGGTCCGCCCGCATGCGCGCATCATACCCGACACGCACCCGCTTGTGTCATCGGCGCCTACCCGTGCCCGCGCCGGTGCCCGACGGACAATATGGACTCAATGGACTGAATGGACTTGACGGACAACACGAAAGGCTCCGTGCGCTGCGTGTCCTTTGCGTTCTTTGTGCCCTTCGTGCCTTCGTGTTGGATTGCGATTCCGCGATTCCATGCCCCATTCGCAATTCCCGATTTACCCCATCACCTCCTGCCACAGCAGCACATCCACGGGGTCGGCGACGATGCTGTACGCCGCGGAGTAGGTGTACCAGTAGTTCGGGTCGTTGTTGTTCGTGAACTCCGAAGGATTCTGGATGATCGCCGATCCGAACGACGTGACGACGCCGGTGTATTTGATCTTCCCGTGCATCTCGTAGTCGCCTTCGGCATACGTCAGGCCGTTCAATTCGGATTGCGCGTTCGTGTCGAAATTCAACAGCACGTCATCGCGCGAGATGAAGCTGATCGTCGGCGTGCCGCTTGTGTGAAAACCGCCCTGCCCGATGATCTTTCCCGTCGCGATCACGGTGCCGATGCCCGCCACGCTACCTGTCAGCGTCACATCGCCGTCCACGTAAATGGTTCGCTTCCCGTCCGCCGCCGCGGGCACGTTCTCGAAATTCAGGTTGTTGATCGTCACCGTCGTGTCGGCGTTGCCCGGGATGCCGTCCTCGTCGTGTGACCAGGCGTCCGGAGCGTTGGCGGCCAATTCGTTCCAGTCCGAATCCGACAGGCGTGCGCCGCTGGTGTCGAACGGCGGCGTGTCGATGTGCTGGACCGGCTCGGTTTCCGATCCGTCGGCGAACGTGATGACCGAGTCCGCCGGCGCGAAGACGTTGATCGACGGCGTGCCGTTGTCGAGGTCCATGAACGCATCGCCGTTCAAGCGCACGCCCTCCACGCTGATGCGTGGCTTGCCGGCCATCGTGAGATCGCCGCCGATGTTCAGCGCGTGCGAATACGCCGAATCGATGTTGACGATCACCTCGATCGTGCGGCGGCTCGCGCCGCCGCTGCCTTGCGCGCGGATGCTCGCGAGCTGCGAGGAGATGTGCGTCACGTCCACCTCGTATCCCGTGCCGTTGTCCTGGTCGGTCAGCTCGAATCCGTCGGACCAGTCCTGGTCCTCGCGCAGCTCCGCGATGGCCCGCTGCACGCCCGCCTCCGCCGCGAAAAACGCCATCGTGCCGCGTTTGTAGTTGAAGCTGATCTTCATGTCGGTGGACGAGGTCAGCATCGCCGCCAGCCCCACGAGCAGCGTCGCGCTCATGACCATCAGCACGATGACCATCACGACGCCGCGCCGCTCGGGGCGAGAGGCGGCGCCGGTGCGGCGGATCGTCAGTTGCTTCCGCATGGACAATCCCCCGCGCTGGCGACGTACGACCCGCAACTCGCGCTTTCGTTGCCCGCGAGATCGACGGCGGTGATGAAATAGCCGTAGCAGTCCTTGGTCGTGTTCAGCTTGTTATAATCGTCGGTGTAGTCCACCGAGCCGCCGGGCGACTGGTCCTGCACCTGCGTGTACTTCTTGCCGAATTCGCCGCATTCCGCGTTGCGGTAGACGTTGTAGCCGACGACGTCCGGCTCGCTCGCGGGCATCCACGAAAGCGCGACTTCCTTCATGCCGGTCGCCGCGGCCGAAAGGCCGAGCGGGCACATCGGCGCGGTCGTGTCCGCCGTCAGATCGTAAACATACGCGCCGGCCTGCGGGCTGCGCGCGGTGGCGCCGACCCCGTCGGTCGCGACGAAATACACCCACACGCGCGCGTTCGAGGCGTAGGGCAACGTGGCCGACCACGTTCCGGAACTTTCCGACATCGCGATCGCGCCGTAGCCCGTCGAGGGCGGCGTGCCCTGCATCGTCGCGTCGATCTTGTAGTACGCGTCCACCGACGTGACGCCAAGGCCGCTGCCGTCGACAACCGTCACGTGCACCGGAACCGGGTCGTACTCCTCAACCGTCACCGCGCCCACCGACGCGGACATCGGCGTGTTGATCGTGGGCTCGTCCTGATACGCCGTGCCGAACACCGGGCCGCTCGCCGCGATGACATCGAACGCAGCGCCCGCGCACGATTGACCGCCCGAGCCGAGCTGATAGGCGATCTGGACGGTGACAAGCGCGCCGGCCATCGACATCTGCGCGTCGTCCGAAACCAGCGAGACGCGTTCGCCGTACGTGTGCGTGTAGGACATCGGGGTCGCCAGTGTCAGCGCGGCGCCGCTTACCGCCGCGATCGTGGCCGATTCGGCGAGTCCGCCCTCGCCGATGTGCACGACATCGCCGGCGGAAAATCCCGCGGACGACGTCACGGTCAGGTTCGTCGATCCGGCCAGGGCCGATCCCGTCACGCCGGCGCCGAAGTGCTCGAACGAAAGCAGGATCGTCGCCGTCTCTCCGGAGCCGAGATCCGGCTCGTCCGAATCGTCAAGGGCGATGGTCTCGCCGCTTGCCGCCGGCGATTCGTTCCACGCGGGCGACCAGATCGTGTCGCCGTCGAACGAAACGGCCGCCATGCGCGCGTTGGGGCGGTCCCACGAAATCGTGACGCCGGTAATCGACGCGCTCGACGCCGCGTCGTTGCGGATGTCGAACGCCAGGTTCTGCTTGTACGTGCCCGACAGCGACGGCGCGATGGACTCGTCCCGCCCGACGCCGCCGCCTTGCACGTGAATCTGGCGATAGGACGCGGGCGTGCTTTGGCCTTCGTTGTCCGTCGCGGCGGCCGACAGGCTGTACGTGCCCGGACACCAGTCCGCGATGTTGCCGGCCGGGCAGGGCGTGCTGTCGCCGCCGAAGCCGCAGTACGATTTCACGAACTCCGTGCGCGGCCACGTGCCGCTGGTGGGCGCGGGCGTCACGTCAAGGACGATCCTCGCGATGCCCTTGCCGTTATCGAGCGATAGATTCGGCGGGCTGGACAGATTCAGCTCGTCCGGGTCGTACGCCTTCGCCTCGAAAACGATCTGCCCGTTCGTGACGATCGCGCCTTCGGCCGGCGAGGTGATCTGCACCACCGGCGCGAGCGCGTTCGGCGCGGCGCTCGCCTGCGCGCCGGCCGCGCACGATCCGCAGCGGTCGCACGCGAACGCGGAGTAATAATACGTCGTTCCGTTGGTCAGATTGGCATGGTCGTACGTGTGCGCCGCGCCGGGCTGTCCCTCGATCGTCGCCAGCTCGTAGCCGGACGTCGTCGTGGCGGGATAGCCGCTTGTCGAATAGCGCAGGATCACGCGCTCGAAATCCGCGTCGGCCGGATTGGTCCACGAAAGACGCACCGCGCCGTCCGATCCGCTCGCGCCGAACGGGGCGACGGACGCCGGCGGCGTCGGCGGAGACTCCACGGGCGTCGTGCTCGTGATGCCGGAAAGCGGGCTGTCCGCCAATGCGCCGCCGCCGTCGCCGTAGGCGAGGTCGGACGCATCGCCCGCGTCGGCGCAATCCACGGCGGCGACCCGGTAGTAATACGTCGTGCACGCGACGACCGCCGTGTCGGTGTATTCCAGGTCACCGTCCTCAAGCGTGGTCTCGTCGGCGACAAGGCTGACCGGGCCGGGAACGAAATCGGGCGTCGTGCCGCGATACACGCGGAAGCCGCGCAGCGCGTCCTCGGCCGGCGGATCCCACGACACCGTCACGCTGCCCGCGGCGGCGGACGCATCCACGTTTTCCGGAACGTCGGGCGGCGTCGCGTCGGTGAGCACGAACGTCGTCTCGCTGCTGAATTCGCTCTCGTTGAAGCTGCGATCGTACGCGGCCACGCGCACGCGATAGGTGTTGCCGCTTTCCAGCCGGATGTCCTCGACGATCGTCTCGGTGGCGGTGTCGTCCGCGACGTTGAACGCCGGCGTGAAATCCGCGCCGTCGGCAAGCCCGAACGAAACCTTGTATCCGCCAAGGTCGGTCACGTCCGTGCCGTCGCACGCATTCGATACCGGCGGCGACCACGCAACGCCGAACAGGCCGCACGTGCCGGACTCCGTGATCGTCACCGACGACGGCGCGTTCGGCGCGCACGCATCCAGTCCGAATCCGGGGTTGCCCATGTTGCGCAGGTCCACGGCCAGCCGGTACGTGCGCGGCGTCGAGGTCTCGCGCAGCGTGCCCGTCGTCAGGTCGATCGCCACGCGGCGGATGCCCGCGCGCTCGGCCTGCGTCAGCGACGCCAGCGCCTCGGGCGCCATCTCATCCTCGCGCTCGTTGAAATAGCGGAACGCGAGATCGGCGACGCCGTCCACGTAAGGCGCGCCGTTCTTGGACAGTGACTGCGTCGCCGCGGTGTATATGTACGTTGTCGCCTCGACGGTCTTCACGATCGTCGCGCCCGCCGGATAGGCGTGCGAAACAGGCGCGTCAAGGAAAATGACATCCGGTTCCGGCGAGGTGTCGTAGGCGTCGCCGCTTTGCGCCACCGGGATCATCTCCACCGTGCCCGACGCGTTGATGAACACGTAGTCGCTCGCGTCCACCGTGTCCTGCCCGTCGTCGAGATCGATGTAGATCTGCGTGTCGCCCGGATTCGCCGCGACCGCGAGCGCGCCCGAGACATCGCTGTCCACGTCGCCGAGGAACGTGAACCGCGTCGCACGCGCGTCCGTGAACGTCTGCGTGCCGATGACGCCGAAACTCGCCATGCGCAGCTCGCGCGAAATCTGCTCGAGAGCAAGGCGCGAGCTCTGCAACGAGCGCGTCTCCTCCTCGACCGCGAGGTAGCTTTTCGACTGCATGATGTAAAGGCCGTACGCGCCGGCCATCAGCACCAGGGCGACGGCGGTCGTGACGGCGAGCTCGACGAGCGTGAACCCGAGGCGGCGGCTTTCGCGGCGAGGCAGCGTGGGCGTCGTCATCGCTTGGCCACCAGCGTTTCGAGGCGGACTGACAGGCCGTTATGCGACGACACGTCCACGGCCACGGTCTTTAGCGTATCCGTTTCGTTTTCCGTCACCGTCGTGACGCACCGGAATTGCGGATATTCCGCGATGTCGCCGAAGTCTTCCTCGTTGTCAGCGGCCTGGCCGTACGTGCCGGATTTCAGCGCTTCCATGCGCTCCTCCGCGAGATTGGTGGCGGTCATCAGGGTCTTGGACAGATCGCGGTGTTGATACACCGCGACGAGCGTGGAGGTCGCCGCGACGAGCCCGACCGTCAGAAGCAGCATCGACACGGCGACTTCCGTCATCGTGAAGCCGCCGCGCCGCGCGTGCCGCCGGCATGGTTTGGCGCGATCGCGTGTCATACGAATCCCACCCACGGGTTGTCGGGATCCGTGCCGTCGTGACGCCACTGCGAAACGCCGCCGGTGCCGAGCACCTGCACCGCGCGGCAGCGCTCGACGCGGCCGCGCGCGATGTCGTATCCGTTCGCCAGGTAGATGACGCCGGGATGGATCGCCGAGCCGTTCGGCTTCATGACGATGCGCGGCGGGCTCGGCGCGCCCTCCAGCATCACGTACGCCGTCAACGACCCGCCGCCGACGGACACCGACGACAACGAGCCGAATTGCGTTTGCTCGCCAAGCTCCGTGAGATCGACGGACTTCGTCAGGTCGTAGCTCTGCGGGCCGTCGCCGTCGGCGTCCACGTAGATGTTGTACGAGCCGTTCGCGAGATCGAACTCGACGTACACATCCAGCGAGCGATCCACCGCGAGCGAACGCGCCAGGCGCATGTCCGCCGCCACGGCGCGCACGGCGGTGTTGGTCCGCAGGACCGCCTGCCAGTTGTGAAACGACGGCATCGCGATGACCGTCATCGACATGATCGCGATGACGATCATCAGCTCGATGACCGTGAACCCCCGGCTCGCGCGCGAACCCCCGCGGCCGTCTCGCCGTCCGGGTTTCGGTTTTTGCGCGTGCGTCGGGTTCACGGACTGGTCCTCCGTGCTCCTGTTGTGCAACGAAGGTGCCAACGTCGCGCCGTCGATGAATGCGCGGAAAAACGCCCGAAAATCCCCAGTGGAGGCGCGGCTTTTTTAGTTATCCGAAGAAAGGCCGCGGCACGAATCGGCGCCCGCGCGCGCCATCGCGCGATCTACGAACGCAACGAAACGTAAGGGTGGGAGTAAGAAATTCCGGAATTGAAATGCGGCGCGCCAGGGTCACGATGAGCGCGGATTTCGCATTCCCGGCCGTCGATAACCGTGCACCGCGACCCGCGCCGCCGCACCGGTGTCACCCGTCCATGCGGTCCATGACGTCGATGTTGTCCATGTTGTCCATCGAGTATCGTGAACGCCGCGCGATGCGGGCTCGAAATAATCGCGCCCCTACAAACCCGGTTCCGGATACACCTGCGGACAGGGGTCCTCGCCCTCGTTGCAATCCCAGATGCCGATCACCAGCGCGCTCCACGGGCACCAGATCGGGCTCGGATCGTCCCAAAGCTCGACGCCGTCCTCGACGAAGCACGCCGTCTCGTCGCACCAGTCCTCGGCCTCGGTCGTAAAGGCGATCTCGTCGGGCACGAACTGGAAGGAATAGCCCGGGTTCCACGTGCCGTCGGCTTCGAGCGGGCCGCGCGGAATGCCGAACGTGGCGGGCGACCGCGTGCCGTCAAGCCACGTCGCGATGCGCGTCGCGCCGCCCGGCGAGGAAACCCACGCGTGAAATTCGGCGCTGTCCTCGTCCTTGAAGCGAACCATGTATCCGCTGACCGGCCACTCGGTCACCTCGGGATCCTCCACGCACATCGGGTCCCCGGAAACCTCGTCGTCGCCCGGCGCAAGGCTCGGCGGCGTGGAATTGACGTTGGAGCCGGTGGGCGAGCTGGAATCGCCGAACAGCGAGTCGTCGCACCCGCAACCCGCGCCCGACGCCCCAAGCGCGAACGCGAAAAAAAACGAGAAGAGGAGGGCGGCATTATTTTTCCGGCGCGGCATATATTTTTCTCCTTCGCGTTCATTCTCGCGCATTTCGCCGAAACGGAGAATCCCACGATGGCGCCGCGCGAATTTTTCGCGCCGAGGCCCGCCTCAAGTCCGCGTCGCCCCGTCATCCGCCGCCGGCGCCTGGTCCGCCGTTTTGCCGGCGCCGCGCGCCCGCCGCCGGGCGACAAACCGCTTGATGTCCTCCCAGATCATGTAATTCGCGGGTACGAGCGTCAGCGCGACCGGCGTCGACAGCACGATGCCGAAGCCCAGCGAAAGCGCCATCGGGATCAGAAAGCGCGCTTGCACGCTCGTCTCGAAGATCATTGGCGCCAGGCCGAAAAACGTCGTCAGCGACGTGAGCAGGATCGGGCGAAAACGCCGCACCCCCGCGCCGACGATCGCGTCGTGCGCGTCAAGGCCGTCCGCCCGCATCCGCACCGCCGTCGTCACCAGCACCAGCGAGTCGTTCACCACCACGCCGGTCAGCGCGATGATGCCGAAGATGCTGATGAGCGACAGGCTGTACCCCATGCCCAGGTGGCCAAGCAGCGCGCCGACGATGCTGAACGGGATCGCCGACATGATGATGAGCGGAAGCACGTAGCTGCCAAGCGGCACGGCCAGAAGCGCGAAGATCAGAAACTGCGCGAACACGAAGTTGCGCCCCAGTTGCGAAAACGTCTCCTGCTGGCTGCGTTGCTGGCCCGCAAACTCGACCGCGAGCCCAGGGGTATCGCGCGTAAGCTTCGGGATGTCGTTGGCCTGCAAAGATTCGATCACCGGCCTCGGCGACGGCACGCCCGGCTTGAGCTTCGCGCGGACGTTCACGATGCGCCGGCCGTCCTCGCGCACGATGGACGTGGCCGAGCGCGCCCGCGTGACATCGGCGACGTACCCGAGCGGCACAAAGGCGCCGTCGGGCGTGCGCACGCGGTATTGCTCGATGTCGAACTCCGATCCGCGGTCGCTCTCGGGCAGGCGCACCATGACGCGCATCTCGTTTCGACCGCGCTGCTCGCGCAACGCCTCCGCCCCGAAAAAGCTGCCGCGAATCTGCCGCGCCAACTCGCCCGCGGTCAGCCCGAGATTGCGGGCCGACGGCTTGAGCCGGTAGTCAAGCTGCGGCTTGCCCGCGGCGTACGTGTTTTCGATGCTCATCAGCTCCGGATACCCGCGGAGCATCTCCTCCACGCGCCGGGCCGCCTCGGCGAGCACGGCCGTGTTGGAGTGTGCAAGCTGCACATCCACCGCGTGCCCCGCGCTTGGTCCCACCGCCGCGGAAAACACCAGGGATTCCACGCCCGGCAGGGGCGGCGTCGCCTCGCGCCACGCCGCGGCGAACTCGCCGGAGGTGAACGCGCGCTCGTCCTGCGGCACGAGCGCCAGCTCCATCGTCACCACGTGGCTGCCGATCTCCTGGCTGGCGCCGCTCGACCCGCCCGCGCGCATCCCTTCGCCGAGCATCGTCAAAAGGCCGCGCGTGTATTGTTCACCGCCGAATTTATCGATCGTCTCGTTCGCGGCTTTTTCAAGCGCACGCTGGGCGCGCATCGTGTCCTCGATCGGCGCGCCGAACGGGAGCCGCACGCCGACCGCGACCTGATCGCCCTCGATGTCCGGAAAGAAGTTGAACGGCAGGATGCCGGAGGCCACAAGGCCGAAACCCATGGCGAGCGACGCGATGGCGATCGCCATCGTCACATACCGGAAACGCAGCACCCATTCGACGATCGGCCGGTAGATCTTTTCGATGAAACGGTCGAGCCCGTGGCCGACAAAGCGCCTTTCGCGCTCGATCCATCCCAGAAGGCCGGTGGGCTCGCGCCCGCGGCCGTGCGCCAGATGCGCGGGCAGGATGAAAAACGACTCCACGAGCGACACCAGGAAAATCAGACCGATGATGATCGGGAACGAACCGAAGATCTTTCCCATCACGCCCGGCACGAACAGAAGCGGCGAAAACGCGGCGATCGTCGTGAACACCGCGAACGTGACCGGCAGCGTCATTTCGAGCGCGCCCTCGATCGCCGCCCGCGTGCGCGGCACGCCCTGTTCGATCTTCGAAAACACGTTTTCGCCCACCACGATCGCGTCATCGACCACCATGCCGAGCGTCACGATGAGCGCAAACAGCGAGATCATGTTGATGGAAATGCCGAGCCACGGGAAAAACAGGAACGCGCCCATGAAAGAAACCGGAATGCCCATCGCCACCCAGAACGCCAGGTGCACTTCGAGAAACAGCGCGAGCACGATCAGAACGAGAACCAGGCCGATCTTCGCGTTGCGCTGCAAAAGGTCGATGCGATCGCGCAGGATCTCCGAATCGTCGTCCCAGATCGCGATGGTCACCGTGTCCGGAAGCTCCTCCGTAAGACGGGCTGCCACGTCGCGCACCGCGCGCGATACGCCCATCGGCGTTTCCTCGCCCACGCGCTGCACGATCAACCCGACCGCGCGCATGCCGTGGTAATAGGTCGCCTGGTCCGTGTCGGCGTAACCGTCCGTGATCCGGGCGACATCCCCCAGACGCACCGATCCGCCCGCCGGCGTCCCTTTCAAAACGATGTCCGCGAAATCCGCCCCCGAAAGGCGCCGGTCCGAAACGCGCACGAGGATGTCGCCGCCGCGCGTCGCGACGTCGCCGCCGGGCAATTCGACCGACGCCCCGCGCACCTGAGCCGCGACCTGCTCCGGCGTCAGCTCGAGCGACTCCAGCGTCGCGCGCGGGATCTCGATCGCGATCTCAAGCGGCGGCACGCCGTACATCTCGATCTGCGTGATGCCGGGATCGGCCAGCAGATCCTCGCGCACCTTCTCCGCGATTTCGTGCAGCGCGCCAAACTCCATGTCGCCCGCGACGATAAGGTCGATAACCGGTCGCCGCCGCGTCATGAGCGCGACCTTCGGCTCCTCCGCGTCCTGGGGCAGCGTGCGCAACTCATCGATCGCGCTTTTGACATCCGAGAGCACGCGGTCGTTGTTTACGCCGAGCAAAAGCTCGATCGTCACGACGCCGAAGCCCTCGACGGAAACGGACGTCACGCGTTTGACGCCGTCCAGGCCGCGCACCGCCTCCTCGATCGCGAGGGTCACGCCCTGCTCCACGTCCGCGGGCGTCGCGCCGGGGTATTCCACCTGCACGTTGATGAAGTCGAGGTCGAACTCCGGGAAGATCTCCTGCTTTGTCCCGAACAGGCCCATCAGGCCGCCGACGAGCGCGACGAACATGAGCAGATTCGACGTGACGGGATTGCGCGCCATCCACGCGACCGGGCCGCGCCCTTCGCCGTTGGCTCCGTTCATTCGCCGGCCTCCGCCTCGCCCGTCGCGGCACCCTCGACGCCCGGGTCTTCGCCGTTTACCGCCGGCGTATCCGCCGCGGGGACGCCGCCCTGGACCGCCCCGCCGCCGCCTTCGGCCGTGTCGCTCGCGGGGCTTTCGATCGCATCCGGGTTCCCCGCCGCGACTTCGACGTCGACCACGCGCGGATCGACCTCCATGCCGGCGATCGGAAGGCCCATGCGCGTCACCATCACGCGCTCGCCGTCGCGGATCCCTTCGGCGACATAGGCAAAACCGCTATCGGCCCAGGCCACGTCCACGTCGCGGCGCGCGAGCTTGCCGTCCGCCCCCGCGATCCAGACCGCCTCGCCCTCGACGATCGCGGTTCGCGGCACCTGCACCACCTGCTCCACCTCATGCCCGACGATCTCCATCGACACGAACGCGCCCGGCAAAAGCGGCAGCCGCCCGCCCTCGGTCGAAAGCGGATCGTCGATGCCCACCAGAAGCCGCGCGGTGCGCGTCGCCGGATCGATGCCGCCCGCAAGGCCGAGCACCCGACCCTCGCGCACGATCGACCGGCGCTTGTCGAGCTCGTGCGTCACGGTGACGGGCGATCCCTCGCCGCCGGCCGGGCCCGGCACCGTCAGATTCGCCAGCGTCTCCACCGGCACCGACGCCTCCACCCAGAAGCGATCGATGCCCGCCAGGTCCGCAAGCTCGCGCCCGGGCGCGACGACCTGCCCCACGTCCACGTTCTCCGTCGAGACCAGAGCGTCCCACGGCGCGCGGATCGTCGTCTGGGACAGCGCGAGCCGCGCGCGCTCGAGCGCGCTTTTCGCCGATTCGAGATGTTGCTTCATCGTTTCGAGCTGCGGCTTGCGCAGCGCAAGGGCGCCCGAGTCCGGCGTTCCCGTTTCGCCGAGCAACTCCCATTCGCGCCGGGCGACTTCGCCGCGCCCCTGTTCGATCTCCAGGTCCAGCTCCGCCTGACGCACGCGGCCCCTCGCCTCGTCAACGCCCAGCTCGTATTCGCGCGGGTCGATGCGGATCATCACCTCGCCCGCGCGCAGGATGCCGCCGGGCACGAGGTTGTCGGACTGGTAAACGACCTTGCCGCCGACCTGGGGCACGACGGTGATCCGCCGCGACGGGCGCACGACGCCCATCGACGGAACGTGCATGCGCCGGGCGGCGGGCGCCGCGACGACCACGTCGATCGCCGGCGCCTCGCGGGCCGGCGTGCCGCGCTTGGCGGGCGATTGCAGCTTCACCATGGCGAAGGCGACGCCCACCCCGGCCCCGACGATGAGAAAGAAGAACAACGCGCGTTTCCACGGGGGCATATCAACCTTCCTCGCCGATGTTTTTTGTCCACGCGCCGCCGAGCGCGTCATAAAGCGCAAGCCGCGCCGCGATGAGTTGCCGGTGCGTTTCGATCAGGCCGAGTTCCGCCTGCTGCCGAGCGCCAAGCGCCGTCAGCACCGCCTGATAGTCCGCAAGTCCGTTGACGTAGCGGTAGCGCGACTGCTCGAGCGCCGCGTCCGCCGCCGCGAGCTGCGCGCGATACGCCTCGCGTTGCGCCGCCAGCTCTCGCGAGCGCGCGGCGGCGACCTCCACCTCGC
>JAIOHV010000159.1 GCA_019912885.1 bacterium | reverse complement strand
CACCGACGCCGGCCTGATCGACGCCGTCCGCGCGATGGCCGCGCTTTCGCCTGCCGCGATGCGCCGCCGGCGCCGCGCCGCGCGAGCGCGCGCGATCGAGCGATTCGACGCGCGCCGCATGCTCGGCCGCTATTCGGACATCTACGCCGAACGCACGAACGGCGCGGTGCGTCTTCCCGATACGAACCTCGATGTCTCCGTCGTCATCCCCGTGCGCGACACGCCGGGCGCCTGGCTCGCCGAGTCGATCGAATCGGTACTGGCGCAGGGCGATTGCGAAGGACTCAATCCTCAATCCTCAATCCTCGATCCTCGTTTCGAGATCGTCCTCGTGGACGACGGCTCCACGCGCCCCGACACGCTCGCCGTGATCGACGCCGCCGCGCGCGATCCGCGCGTGCGCGTCATTCGTCAGACGCACGCCGGCGTCGGCGCGGCGCTCAACGCGGGCGTCCGGACCGCGCGGGCGGAGATCATCGCGCGGCACGACGCCGACGACGTCATGCTCCCCGGCCGCCTCGCGGCGCAGCTCGCGCGATTGCGGGCCGATCCCGATCTGGCGCTTGTCGCCGGGCAAATGATCGTCACCGATGCGGACGGCCGCGACATCCGCGAGCTTGCGCTCATCTTCGATCCCGCAACGCCGTTGACGCACCAGCCGTTCGCGATCGCACACCCCGCCGTGTGCGTGCGGCGCGCGGCTGTGCTCTCCGCCGGCGGCTACGGCGACGGCGCGGGGCAGGACCTGGATCTCTGGTGCCGCATGCAGCTTGCGGGCTTGCGGATGCTCGTCACGGCCGACCTTGTCACCCGCTACCGAACGCACCCCGCGCAGGTCACGGCAAGAAGCGACGCGGCCCGGCTCCGCGAGATCGTGCGCGGCCGCTACGAATCTCGTTTCGCCGCCGATCCACGCTTCTCCAACGCGATGAATGCCGCGCCGCGCGCGTCGGCCCGAGGTTGATATGAGCCTTCTCGCCACGCCATGCCATCCGGAGGCGACAAGCCTCGTCACGCTCGCGCAGGCGGGCGAATACATGCAGGCGCACCCCGACCGCGCGCTGTGGGACGACGTGCCCGGCGACACGGATACGGAGAAGGACGCCGCGCGCGAGGCGCTGCTTTCCGCCGCAAGCCGTATGGTCAGCCGCGCGCCGCTGCGTCATGGCCCGCTCTCCGAGGCGCTTGGCTGGCCAATCCGCCAGGCGTTCGACCTGCCCGTCGCGGGGCATCCCGTGCATCGCGGCGTCGCGGTCGAGGTCAATGGCGACACGCTCGCCGTGCCTTCCTTCGCGGGACTTGCGATCGCCGTCGGCGGCGCGCTGCGTTTCGCGGACGGAACGATTCTTCACATCACCGCGTTCGATGCGGCGACCGGCGAAATCGCCGTGGAGGGTACGTTCGACATCACGCTGCCCTCGCCGGTCTGGGCGATCGCGCCGTTGTCGCGCCTTGCGCGCGATGCCGTCTGCGAACAGGCCGCGTTTCTCGCGCGCGGGCCGAACCTTGCGCTTCTCGACGACGCCGCGCGCGCATCGATGCGCCGCGACGCCGGCCGGGCCGGCGGCACGCTCGCGCTGCGCGAACCGATGCCGTCCGCGGAGCTTGGATTTGCCGCGCGCCGTCTTTTGGCGCGCGCCGGGCTCATCAACGCGGGGCGCGCCGTCGAATCGGGGCGCGCGTGATGGCCGCCGTCACCGACGCGCTCGCCGAAATCGTCGCGCGCCTTGCCGCCATCCGCCGCGACGCGGGATACGCCACCGACGTGCGTCGCGCGATCGCCGGAAGTGTCGACGCGCCCGGCGACCTGCCCGTGCCGGCGCTGGCGGCTCGCGTCGTGACCGAGCGCGTGCGTCATCTGCCCGCGCGCTACCGAAAGCGCGAGGCGCGCGTGCTCGTCGGCGCGATCGCGCGCGCCGCCGCGGGCAAAAGCGCGGAAGACGCCGCGCGCGCGCTTCTCGAGGACGCCGACCGCGCGCTTTCGATCGATCCGACGCTCGGCGGGCGCGTCACCCGCGTGTCGCCCGGCGAGCGCCGCGTGTTCCCCTCGGGCGCGGGCGACACCGCGCGCGGCTTTCTCGTCGTCGAAATGATCCTCCACGAAACCGCGCCGGGCCCCGGCGAAGGAGACGCCCCGTGACGCACCCCAACCCGATTTTCGAATATCTCTTCGCCGCACGCGAATCCGCGTACGGCGTCGTGGCCGAGCCCGAATGGACGGGCGCTTTCTCGCATCTGCGCGCGTCGTTCACGCCGAGCCAGGAGCGCGCGGACCGCGAGGATCGCCACGGCAGCCGCGGCGTGGCCGAGCGCGTCTCGCGGCGGCGCCGCGTCGCGTGGGAGATCGACGCCTATCTGCTTGCGGGCGGCGCGGGACTTGTCCCGGCTCTCGATCCGGTTTTCGAGGCACTTGGCCTGGCGTCGAGCGTCTCGCAGCAAACGAGCGTGGGCGCGGGTTTTTCGCCGACCGATTCCGCGTGCCTTCTCGCGAACGCGTCCGCCGCGCCGGCCGGGTCGTTCGCCGGTTTCATGAATGCGGGCGAGTTGCACCTGCGCCGCGTCGCCGACAACGAGAACGGTGTCGTCACGCTCGCCTCCCCGTTGCCTTTCGTGTCACAAATCGGCGACACGGTGTACCCGGCCATCGCCTATCGCCCGACCGCGCGGCCGTCGGCGTCGTACACGCTGTGGCGCTACCTCGACGGCCTCGCATTCGCGTATCCGGGGTGCGTCGGCGAGATGTTGGAGGTGTCGGTTTCCGGCAGCCGCGAGGCGCGTGCGCGTGTCACCGGGCTTGGCGCCGACGAGATCTTCGCCGCGACGAACGCGCTCGCCGGCGGCGTCGATGCGGTGACGAGCGAGTTCCCCGTCACGCGGCCGGACGCGATCGAGCCCGGCGCGATCTTGCGGATCGACGACGAGATCGTGCGCGTCACCGAGACGACGGACGACGCGATCGTCGTTACGCGCGGCCACGCCGGCACCGCGCCGGCCGCGCATGCCGAGGGCGCGATCGTCTATCCGCCGATGCCCGCGCACGCGCCCGCGGGGCGACCGGTCGCCGGCATCGCGGGCCGCGTCGCGATCGGTGGCGAGACCTTCCACGTGACCGAGGCGAGCCTGGAATTGCGCGAGGGCGTGCGCCTGCGCGAGGTGTACGGGCGCGCGACGCCGAGCGGTTTCGCACATCCCGGCCGCCGCCGCGCGAGCCTTTCGCTGACGGGCTTTCTCGCGGACGACACCGCGGCGCGCCACGTCGCCGCGAAGAATTTTTCGCCGCTTTCGGTCGAGGTGCAGGCCGGCGTGTCGCCCGGCGGCACAATCGCGCTTTTCGTTCCGCGCTTTGAGCCGTCGATTCCGGAATTCGCCTCCGAGCCCGGCAAGGAAGTGCCGCTCACGCTCGACGGCGCGTGCCTGGAGTCGGACGGCGATGACGAGGTCTATCTGGTATTTGCGTAGGAAGTGCCGAGGGCCGCGTGTCGAATGGAATCGCCCCATCGCATTTCGGCGGTACACAGAGGGCGCGGAGAAGACACCGAGGACACGGAGAAAAAGATATCCATGTCCATCAGGTTCATGATGTCCATTTTGTCCATCGCGCATCCCGGCATGGAGCCGGTTTGCGATGTCAGGGCCGCAAACGCAGTCACCCCGGTCCAAGCGGGGTGACGGAGTGCGCGGTCGGCGCCGCGCCATCCCATCGCATGTCTAAGGAACACCCATGGCTGACTTCGTTTACAGCAAGGGCTACCTCGTGTCCGCGCCGTCGTCGGGTGACGCGGCGTTCGGCTGGGGCGACAAGATCAACCTGTATTTGCAGGGGTCCGAATCTGTCAACGATACCGTGAGCTTCATCGGCACGGACGGGCACCATTACGCGGCGTATGCGACAAACAACGATATCGTCGTGGTCAAGATCGCGGACAGCGGCGACCTGACGGCCATCGTCAACACGCTTGCGGGCTGGGCCACGGGCACGGGCGGGTTTTCGAGCGTCGCCTACGTTGACGATTACCTGTACCTCGTGCCGCGCGCCGCGCCGAATACGATCTGGCGCGTGCAGGTTTCGACGCTATCCGGCGACTCGACACCGGGCGGATGGGCCGCGTGGTTCACGGGCGGCGGCTCGACCACGTTCCCGTCCCTGACGGCGCTCGATATCGGCGGCACCGGATACCTGGGGATCGCGGTCGGCGACAACTCCGACGACTCCATGAAGGTTGCGGTTATGGACGTTCCGACGCAGACGTTCTACCTGCAACGGGAGGACGACGGCGGCGACGTGGCGTTCCCGAAGGACGCGCCGAACGCCTCGCCGCACCTGTACTGGTATCGGGGCCAGCGCGTCTATTGCAAATACAATATCGACGCCATCGCGGTGAGCGACTGGGAGCCGGACGTGTCGTATGGGCGCATTGACGATGCGTTCGACGACGACGACCTTGACGGCGCGGCGTGGCGCGAATCCGAAACCGGCAACATGACGGCGGACGCGACGTTTGACGAGACGGGCGGCGTTCTGGCGTTCGACGCGGACAGCTCCGCGCCGGGCGCGGGCGAAGCGCGCCTGACGAGCATCGCGTACATCCCCGGCCTGCACACGGTGCGGGTCGCCGTGGATATCAGCGCCATCCCCAGCGCGGGCGTGGGGGAAGATCGGTTCGTCGCGCTTGACCTCGTGAGTCCGGACGGGCTGACGCGCTACCGCGTGCGCGCGGGGAACCGCGACTCCGGCACGTTCGGCGGAACGCAGGACTACTACCTGCACGGCGAAGTGACCGAGGGCGGTGTCGTCGTTGACGAGCAATATCTGTATTTCACGGACGTTGCCGCAATGGACATCGCGGGCCTGTGGGTTGGGCGCTATTCGTCGGGAGGCGGCGGCGGGCGCACCGCGACGATGGGCAAGACCAAGGCATCGGACGGCCTCACGTCGTCGGTCCTGTCGTCAACGGCGGCGGCGGACGTGGATACGGCGCTTTCGCCCCGCGTGGTCGTCGGCGACAACAGCGGATCGGGCACGGGGACATGGACCGGCTCGTTTAGCGATTTCCTGCTGTTCATCGGGCCGGACGCCAACATGGACACCCCGCAGCAGGACATCGCCGCCGTGGGGTTGTCCGGGGCGCTCACGGGAGACGGGCGGCAAATCCTGTGCGGATTCGCCGACGACTCCGCGTTGATCCTGTATACGGACGAAACCGACGAAGGCGGCGGCACGAGCGAGGCCACGGCGACGGTCGGGGCGGCAGTCACGGACGCGGTTTGCAGCCCGATCACGTGCGCGACGATGGACACGACGGGCATCCGCGCGCTCATCGGCGGGACGGGCGGCGTGACGCAATATCAGCCGATTGACGGCGGCGGCAACGTCTATTCACTATCGAGCGTGCGGGACTACACCGGGGCTTACGATCACGCGCAGCCGCTTGTCGATACGGACGTGACGTGCCTTTCTTGGGCGAACATCGGCTTTTCCTACGGCACCTATTCGGATTACGTCGGCGCGGGATCGGGCGGCGCGGATGACGCCTACTACGGCACCGGCGCGCTGGGCGCGGACGGCGGCGGCGCGGGATTCATCCAGCCGGACTTCACCGCCCCTCTCGGATCGGGTGCGTGGGCCGAGGCGCGGCACGTCTCAGGAATGCGCAGGATTCGCTCAGGCGCGCTTCATCCAAATCCCGTGCCGTCGGACTACCTGCACGCGCATATCGAGCGCCGGTTGAACGGCGGGAGCTGGCAGCGGCTGAAGGAAAACGGATGGACGGCATACATCGGCGGCGGCTGGGATCACGATTCCGACATCGCGTTCGTTGACGATCCGCTGCTAGGATCGATGGGCACCGTGATCCAGGAGGACGACGCGCTCGCGCCCGGGCGATGGGAGTATCGCTTCGTCTATCACGACGAAGCCGGCAACGCGGGCGAACTCGCCGCCGCGACGGCTTACGGCGACGGCGCCGAATATCTCGACGCGCCGGCGATCGCGTCCGTCATCGCCAACGACGGCGACGCCGCGACAAGCGACGCGGGCGTGACGCTCGCGCTCGCGGCCAACAGCGGCGCGGCGAGCGGCGCCGTGACGCATCGCGTGTTTGAAGTGCGTTTGTGGGATGATGCCATGCTCGAAGCCGACGCCGTCTGGCGGCGCTATCGCGAGGGCGCGCGGTATCCCCACGTGCTTTCCGGCGGCGCGGGGCTGCGCACGATCTTCGCGCGCGCTCGCCACGTGAGCGAGGACGAAGGCGCCCCGGCGTCGGCGACGATTCAATATCAGCCGATCGACGCCGAACCTGCCGCGGCCGCCGGTCCCGAGCGCGTGATGATCTGTTTCGGGCGCGAGCCGATCGAGGGCGTGAACTTTTCGAGCGACGCACCGGGGGTCATCTCGGCGACGAGCGAGGACGCGGATTTTCCCGCGGCGAACGCGGCGCAGGGCGATCTCTCGACGCCGTGGAAGTCCGACGGCGTGGGGCTCGCGATTCTGGAGGGCGGCGGCGTCACGTTTCAGACGGAGCTGCGCTTCGCGTTTCCGCTCGGCGTCAACATCGAGGCCGCGGCGCTCGCCGGGCACAACCTGCCGATGATGGCCGACCTCGCGGCGCGCGCCGGCGGCTCGATGCGCGTGTATCTCGAAGGCGCGGCGGACGCCGGTTTCACCACAAGCGTGTTTTCCGTCGATCTGACGGCGATCGCGCGCGCGAAGATCGTCGCGCACCGGCCGGGCACAAGCCGGCCGCACTGGCGTTTCCGGTTTCGTCTCGAGGACGTCGACCCGAACACGATCGAATATCTGCTTTCGCACAAGATCCGCGAGCCGTGGACGATCGGCCGCGCGATCCTGAACGAGTCCGCGCTCTGCTATCGCCCGCCGTACAACCACGACGAACGCGCGCGCGTGACGCACCACGATCCCTCGACGATCGTGCAGACGCTCGGCCAGGCGCGCCGCGTCGTGGTGCGCGAGCCATACCGCGTCGTGGAGATGCGCTTTTCGGACGTGCCCGCGGCCCAGGTGCCGGCGTTCGAGACGGTCTGGCGGCGGCAGCGCGCCGCGCGGCCGGTGCTCGTGCTGCTTGAGCCCGAGCGCGTCGCCGCCGGCCTTGCCGCGCCGGCGGAAGAAGACGCGGACGCGATCTCGCGCTCGGTCGTGTACGGCTACCTGGACGAGTCGATGTCGGTCGCCGCGTCGGGCTTCGCGCATCACGATGTGACGCTCGTGGTGCAGGAGGCGAATGGATGAGCAAGATTGAGGATCGGCTGGTCAGGGCCGCAAACGGAGGTCACGCCGCAGGCGTGACGGAGTGCGCGGTCGGTGACGCCAGGCATCGCCGGGTACACTCGCGCCGGGTTGGTCATGGCCGCAAACGGAGGTCACGCCGCAGGCGTGACGGAGTGCGCGGTCGGTGACGCCAGCCATCGCCGGGTATATGCGCGCCGAGCGAGCCGGACTGGCGAATGAAGGCCGCGGCGATGCCGGGGCGGTGTCAACCGCGCACTGCGTCACCCCGCCGCGGCGGGGTGACATTCGTTTGCGGCCCTGACGGGCGAAGGTGCACGGTCGGTGAAGGCCGCGGCGATGCCGGGGCGATGTCAACCGCGCACTCCGTCACCCCGCCGGGGCGGGGTGACATTCGTTTGCGGCCCTGACGGGCGAATGGACCCCCATCGATGTACTCACAAATGAACAATCCCAACCTCACCACCTACAACGTCCTTGTCCGCATCCCCGTGACGATCGGGGGGCTGGTGCGCGTGACGCACAAATGGGCGCTCGTGCATCGCACGCACGTCGAGGACGGGCTGGACGATTCCCTCCGCGGCGTGTGGCGCGGGGTGATGCGCGTGACGTCTTTTCGGCGCTCGCTCGGCGTTCTGACCGAGGCGAATCTCGTCGCGCCGAGCCTGCGTCTTTCGATCGCGCGCGACGACGCCGGCGCGGGCCTGTCGGACGACGACGTGCGGCGCCTGCGCGATCACGATTTTCTCGTGGGGCAGCGCGTCGAGGTGTATCTGCTGACCCAGGAGCATCCGCGGCCCGGCGAGGCGAGCCTTTTTCACGTCGGGCGCGTCGATCGCGGCGATGTGGAGATCGGCCCGGACGAGGTGGTCATCACGTGCCGCGACCGCTTCGCCATCGAGGACCGCGAGCTTGCGCGCGAGCGCTTCGCGGACGTGGCGTCGATGGATCCGCGCGCGGCCGGGAGACCGGTGCCGATCCTGTTCGGCGCGTGGGACCGCGAGGCGTCGGACTGGTGGATTCCCGCGACGATCGTTGACACCGCGCTCGGCTCCGACACGCGGCGACTGCGTTGCCGGCTCGCGCGGCCGGGGCGATACGGCCTCGCGTCGTTCGGCGCGCGCGCGCGCTGGCTCGACGCCGACGGCCGCGACAAACGCGACGAGACGGGATATCGCGAGTTGCCGATCGTCGTCATCGACGCGGGCAAGGGAATATTCGAGCTTGCGGGCAGCGACTTCGCGACGATCGAGCGGCGCTTCGCGGAAGGCGACCGCGTCGTGGTCGATCGGCCGCGCGGCGAAATCGACGCGGGCGGAAAGCTGATCGAGCGGCCCGCGGACATCGTCCGCCACCTGCTCACCGATCCGGATATCGGCATGGACGTGCCCGAGGCGGACATCGACGATGCGAGCTTCGACGCGGCGAACGCGATCGCGGATCTTTACGGCTATCGCGCGCGCGCGTACCTCGACGAAGAGACAACGGTGATCGGCGTCATCGAGGAGATCGGCCGCGCGTTTGCGATGAAGCTCGCCGTCCGGCGCGGCCGATACGCGATCGTGCTTGTCGGCGCGGGGGAGCCGGGCGCGGCGGTTTCGCATGTCGCCGACGACGCGACGATCATCGACCTGCGTGAGTGGAACGATCGCCATCGCGACGGCACGGATCGCGTGGAGATCGTCTATCGCAAACGGCCCGACGACGGCGCGATGACGCGCGCGCGGCTTGTCGATCCGCCGGGAGGGTTCGGCCCGGCGCGGCGCGTGGAGTCGTCGTGGATCTACGACGACGAGACGGCCGCCGCGGTTGGCGCGAACTGGGCGCTCGCGTTCGGCGGCGTGCTGCGTTCGGTGCGTCTGACGGCGGATCATCATCTGCTGGCCGCGCAGGTCGGCGAGCCGATCGAGCTGCGCGCGGGCGGGGTCACGCAGACGTTTCAGATCGTCGAGACGAATCACGTGCTCGAGCCGCCGGTGCGCGTGGAGCTCGATCTCATCACCGCCGCGGAAGCCGCGCCCGCGGGCCGATGGTCCGCGGACGCGGGCGAGCCCGTGCCGCTTCCCCATGGCGGCGGGACGATGCCGGCTGACTGGGCCGCCGCGAGCGACAATCAACGCCAGCACCTTTCGTTCTGGAGCGACGAGGACGGCGAGATGCCGGATGGTTCGGCGGGGAAGGTGTGGGGACGGTGAATCAGTGACGAGTGACGAGTGACGAGTAACGAGTGGAATCGCAGAATCGCATCTCGACGGAACACGGAGAGCACGGAGGAGACACGGAGAACACGGAGATAAAAACATTGGAACCGCGACCGTGAGGGAGCGGATCCGGAAATTCTCGATGCTGACCGCTGACCGCTCATTGCCGACCGCTGATCGCCGATTTCAGGAGCAGAAACGAAGCGCGACAACGCGCCTCGCGATTCCTCTCAATCCTCAATCCTCAATCCTCGATCCTCAAACTTGGAGACACCCATGGCTTCCTGGACCGATTCTTCCGGCCTCAAGTACGCGCACATGCTGACGCCGGCGCTATGGACGCCGACGCGGCAATCGTTCGCGGCGCGCGTGATCGAGAACCTGAAGTTCTTCCGCAGCGTCAAGTCCGATTTCGTGCGCGGCGCTTCCGACACGCAAACGGGCAACGAGAACGACGGCGGGTTCATCCTGCACGTCGCGGCGTCGACGCCGACAGGAAGCGCGGGCAGCTACCGCACGCTCGCGGACAAGGACGACTACGCCGGCACGCTCGCGGGCGAGGGATTCCTGAACCGCTACGTCACCGCGATCGGCTCGTTCATGTTTCTGGATTCGCCGGCGAACGCGCTGCCCGGCGGATCGAACGAGGGGCTTTTGATCTCGAACCTCGCGGGAAGCGACGGCGGCGACGTCAAACCGCTTTTCGGCACGTGGTACACCGGGCTCGGCGCGTCGCGGCCGATCTCCGGCGGCTCCACGCGCGTGTTCCAGAAATCGGGCACGTACAACGGCGGCGCGGACAACTACGACCTCGCGTTTTTCGCCGGCGCGACCGGCTCGGAGGACGACGGGCGATTCGTGGTCTACGAAAACGCGCCGCACGGCGTGGCGTTGCAGGCGCTGTTCGTGTTCAGCCCGCGGTTCGAGCAATCGTGAGGATCGAGGATTGAGGATTGAGGATTGAGTGTCTGTCATCCTGAGCGCAGCGAAGGATCTCGCTGTCTGACCACGGAGATCCTTCGCTTCGCTCAGGATGACGTCTTGGCGGGGTGACGTTTTTTCGTTCTTCGCGTGCTTTGCGTTTTTGCGGTGAAAAATAAAAAAGGAGTCTTCATGCAGATCGCCCGGCTTCGACTCGACACGCCAATTCCCTACGTGCCCGCGTTCGGCGGGGAGCGCGAGCGCGCCGCGCGCGGCGATCTGGACGTGCTGACGTTTCACCTTCGGCCGATGACGGTCGCCGAGTACGACGAGCTTGGCGAGCTGTTTCGCGAGTCGCGCGAGGACGACGGGCGCATCGCGCTTACGCTCGATCCGGAGGTTGCGCGGCGCGTTCTCGCGCGGCACGTGGTGGGTATAGAAAATCTCGACGCGGGCGGCGAGGCGGTGACCGACGGCTCGGCTCTCGCCGATTTGCGCGAGCGCGTGTCCGCGTCGTGCGCGCCGCTGTTTCTGGAGGTGCTCGCGGCGATCCGCGACATCTCCACGCTTTCGGAGGGCGAAAGAAAAAACTGCTGACGGCGGCGCGTGTCGTGTCGGACGCGCGGCTCGATTGCCGCGGGTGCGATGCGGGAGTGCGTCGCCTTCGGAATTGCGACGGCGTGTCGAACCCTGCGTATCGCGTGGTGGCCGGCGGCGAGGTGCTGACGCGCTGCCCGGTGGCGTGCGTTTCGCCGCTGTCAAACGCGATCCTTCGCACGCACCGCCGTGCGGCGATTTTCGGCGCGGCGTCGCTTGGCGAGATCGGGGCGATGCCGGAGTTGCTCGCGCAGGGGTTGGAGGCGCTGGCGGGGGCCGGCGATAAGGTTTGATCCGCCGATTACGCCGATGGCGCCGATTCCATCGCAGGTTTCACCGCGAAGACGCAAAGAACGCAGAGGGGAACACGGTCATGCCCTTTACCATCAACATCGAAAACGACGGCGCGGCGGGCGCGGCGGAGGGCCTGCGCGACTTGCAGGGCGAGCTTGACGCGACGCGCGACCGGCTGCGCGAGATCAACGACGAATCGCTGCGTCACGGGTTTGAGCTGCGGCGGTTTTCGGCGGAACTTTTGCGCAGCGAGCAGGAGGCCGCCGCGGCGCGCGCGGCGATGACGCGCGAGAGCTTCGAGCGGTGGATCGGCCACGCGGCGCACGCGAGCGACTTCACCAGGCGCGCGTTCGGATCGACGTTCGCGGCGCTCGGGCAGGGGATCGCGAACGAGCTGGTGGACGGCACGAACGACTGGCGGCGGTCGTTGCAAGGCGTGCTGCGTCAGATGATCGCACTCACCGCGCAGATGGTCGTCATGCGCACGCTGATGAGCGCGCTGACGGGAGGCGTCGCGGGCTGGAGCGGATTTTTCCACGAGGGCGGGCGCGTGATGCACGCGGGCGGCCGGATGCACGCGGGCGGGGCGCTTCGCGCGCACGCGGGGATGTCGCTTGCCGACGACGAGGTGCCGATCGTCGCTCAACGCGGCGAGTTCATTTTGCGGCGGCGGGCGGTGGATGCGATCGGCCGTGACGTGCTCGCGCGCGCGAATCGGGCGGCGGGCGGCGGAAGCGATGCGGGCGACCGTGCGATTGCGCCGGCCGACGCGCGCGGATCGGCGGCGCCGGTGTTCAACATTTCCGTAACCGTGGCGGGCGAGACGAACGCGCCGGCGCTCGCGCGCAAGATCGGCCCGGAGATCGTGAATTATCTTCGCGCGGAACGGGCGCGCGGGATGACGGGGTGGTGAGGGGGAGGCGAATCGGGAATTGGGAATTGCGAATTGGGAATGGAATCGCAGGGATCGCATTCGGCGGTACACCGAGGACACGGGGAAGACACCGAGGACACGGGGGATGCCGAATTGGGAATTGGGAATGGAATCGCAAGGATCGCATTCGGCGGTACAGGGAATCGCAATAAAAGCGGGCCGGCGGCCCGCGGTCCCAGGAGGATAACGCCCGATCAGCAGCCGCAGGCGGAGTCGTTTTTATCGTCGCCGGGCGGGTATTGGAAGTTTTCGTCGCCGTCGGGGTCGTCGGGATTGATGGGCGACGTGCCGCCGTCGTCATCCGAGCCGTTGTCGTCATCGCCGTCATCATCATCGTTCCCGCCATCGTCGTCGTTCCCACCATCGTCGTCGCCGCCGTCGTCGTCACCCCAATCGTCATCCCAGCCATCGTCGTCGTCATCATCGTCATCGTCGTCGTCGTCGGCGTCGTCGTCGTCCCCGCCGGTGAGCGTGGCGAAGATCTTCACGTCATCGTAGTCCGTGTCGCCGCCGGCGGTGATCGTGAGGCGGAAGGTGTACGTGCCCTCCACGTCGGGCACGAAACCGGGTTCGGGCGTATTGGCGTAGAGGAGTTGCGTATCCGGGCCGAAGATCTGCGTCCAGAACCAGGACTCGATGAGATCGTCCGGGTCGGACGATCCGCGGCCGTCGAGCAGCACGTCGTCGCCGACCTTCACCGTTCGATTCTTCCCTGCTTGCGCGACCGGCGGCTCGTTCGTCCCCTGGTAACGCAGCACCGCGCCGCCGTCGCCCGCGGCGTAGCCGAGGGTGCGGTCCTGAAAATCCATTCCCAGGATCGGCGCGCCGGGCGTGACGTTCGCGAACGTGAACGTGTCGGCGCCGTCCCTTGATTCGAGCACGTAGCCGATCATGTCGGCGCCTTTTTTCGCGGCGCCGACGATGTAGGCGAGCTTGCTTGTGAGATACACGATGTCGGCCGCGTCGTAGGTCGTGCCGCCCGAGGGACCGGTCGTGGGGAGCTGCGATTTTTGCCAGCTCGCGCCGCCGTCCCAGGTTCGGTAGACGGTGAACGCGGCCATGCCCGAGGCGTCCTCGTCCGTGACGACAAGGCCGAAACGCTCGTCGAGCCAATCGGTGAGAAGAACGGTGCCCGCGGTGGTCTGGAATTTCGGCGTGGACCACGTCCAGCCGGAGTCGGTCGTTTTCCAGACGGCGCCCATCGTCGCGGTGACGGCGGGTGGCGCACCGGCGAGCGCGGCCTGGATGCGCGCGCGCGGATCGGTGAGCCAGGCGGATACCTCGCGCACGCGTTCGATGCGCGCGATCGCCTCTTCGGTCGATTGGGGCGGCGTCGTCGCGAGCCTGACGTCGTCGGAGCCGTTGCCGGCGAGGAAAGCGACGTTCGCGCCGACGAAATCGAAATCGGTGTAGTTCGCGTTTTCGCCGAACGGGCCGTAGATGCGCTCCCAGTTGATCGTGTTGTTGTAGGACGCGACGATGATCCCGCCGGTGCCGAGTCCCCAGATGCGTTCGGCGGTGGTGTATTCGACGCGGAAGAACCCGCCGAAGATATCGCCCTGGAAGTAGGCTTCGTCGATCGTCGAACCCTCGTTGAGCGCGCGCCAGATGACGGGCCGGTAGAGCAGCAGGCACGCCTCGCAATAGGGGAACGGGAAGAGGATGGAGCACGACGCGGGGACGCCGCCGCCGCCAATCGCGCCGGTGGTGCCGTTCCAGAAATCGACGGCGTCCATCGAGCTGAACGCGTGGGCGAAGGCGCAGAGATTGGCGTAGGACTGATCGACCTGCGGCGTGAAGGTGGACCCGGCGTTGCGGCTGATCCACGCCCGTTCCTCGTGGAAGAGGCCCTTTTCGTTGACACCGACGGTGTAGAGCTTCGTGCCGCTCATGAAGGCGACGTCGCGGTATGTCGCGCCGTCGGGCTTGGCGTAGGCGCGCACGGCGAAGGCGCCGGAGGCGTGGGAAGACGAGGCGAAGAAGAGCAACGCAAAGGCGCAAAGGAACGCAAAGAGCGCGGGGGTCGAACGGCGCATGAGGCGGATGGACAGGATGGACCGAATGGACATTATGGACACGCGCCGACGCCGGGGCAGTATCGACCGCGCACTTCGCTGCGCTTCGTTTGCGGCCCTGACATTGCGAAGGCGGTGATGCCGGGGCGGTATCGACCGCGCACTTCGCTGCGCTTCGTTTGCGGCCCTGACATTGCGAAGGCGGTGATGCCGGGG
>JAIOHV010000158.1 GCA_019912885.1 bacterium | reverse complement strand
CATCCGCTACTTCGACCAGTTGGGAGTCCCCCGGCTGGCCGCGTGACCTCAACTCGCCGAACCGCCGGATGCGGACCCGCTTGTCCGGTGGTGTGGCAGGGGAACTCCGAGGCTATTCCTCGGAGCCCCTATGCCGATTGAACCCCCCGCTTCGCCGCGTGTCGGAAGGCGGGACGGAAACGTTGATTTTTCGCGGCCTTGGGGATATTTTCCTTGCGCCTCTTGTTCGCAAAAATACGGGCGGTTAACTCAGATGGTAGAGTGCCAGCTTCACACGTTGGATGCCGTGGGTTCGAGTCCCTCACCGCCCAAACGGTTTTTGCTTACACGACACGCACGTCTTGTCCGCGGCCGGTGATTCGCAAGATCGCCGCCGCGTTTTGATCGCCGGTACGGAAATCGCCTGGGGCGAAGGTCTGTCCGGCGCACACATTCCGAACCGACGGAGGACGTGATGATCCAGGCACCACGTCGATTGTTTCTTGTGCTTTCCTTCATCGGCGTCGCCGTTCTGGCCGCCGGATGTATCCAGACCAGAAACGCGCACGTCCGCGCCGAGCTGCCTCGCATCGTCGAGGACGACGCGGACGTCGACACGCCGATCGCCGAGCACCTCCCGCCGGATGTGGTCGTCGCGCGCGTCGAAAAACTGCTGGCAAAGGCCGAGGACCTCGTGCAGCAAAATCAGCTCGCCGACGCCCGCGACCGATACAACCGCGCGTTCAAGCTATTGCTTGCGCCCACCGAACCAGAGCCCGACGAAGAGACGGCCATCCGCCTCGAACAGCTCTACCTGCAGGTCAACCTCGGCTCCATCCGTGTCGCGCGCCTTCGCGGTGTTCGCCTGGGCGAGGAGCCGCTGGGCGCTCCCGCGATGGAAGTCAGCTTCAACGCGCAGGTCGAGAAGTGGATGAACTACTTCCTCACCACCGGTCGCAGCTCGATGGTGAAATACCTGGAACGCATGGGCGAATGGGAGCCGATGATCGACGCGGTTCTCGCCGAGAAAAACCTGCCCGCGGATCTCAAATACCTGCCCATCATCGAATCCGGCTTTTCGCCCTACGCCTATTCGCCGGCGCAGGCATCGGGCTTGTGGCAGTTCATCCCCGCGACGGGCCGCCGCTACGGCCTTACGATCGATGAATTCGTCGACGAGCGCCGCGATCCCGAAAAAGCCACGCGCGCCGCGGCGGACTATCTCGCGTTCCTGTACGACATGTTCGACGACTGGTCGCTCGCGCTGGCCGCCTACAACTGCGGCGAAAATCGTGTCGCGCGCGAAATCGCCTCGAACGGCACGCGCAACTATTGGGAGCTGCCGCTGCCGCTCGAGACCGTCAACTACGTGCCGAAGTTCTACGCTGCCATGATGATCGCCCGCGATCCGGAGGTTTACGGCTTCTACGTCACGCCGTCGCCCGCTTACGCCGCGGAGACTTTCGCGGTGGACGGCGCGGTGAACCTGCACCGCCTCGCGGAGCTCGCGGGACTGTCGCCGCAGGAACTCAAGCACATGAACCCGGCCGTATTAGGCACGGTTACGCCCCCCGCAAGTTATGCGCTGAACATCCCCGCGGGAACCGCGCCCGTCTTGCAGCTCGCGATGGAAAAACACGCCGCGGAGGTCCGGGTCACGGAACAGCAGATCAAGCTCGCCAAGGCGAAAAAGTCGAAAGCTCAGGCGAGCTACGTCACCTACCGCGTCAGGAAGGGCGATACGCTATCGGGCATCGCGCGCAAATACCGGACGACCGTCACGAGCATCAAGCGCCTCAATCGCGGCGTGAAGGGCCACATCATCCGCCCGGGAGCCAAGCTCAAGATTCGCCCCGGCAGCCGCGCGTAAGCCAGGATCGTGTTCCGTGGGACGGCAGAGCCGCGACCGTCAGGGAGCGGGCGGCATCGTCCCGGCACGGCACGTTCAGAGCCGCGAGAGCGGTTCCTGAACGTCGCGGACGTGACGGAAGGATCAGGGAGCGGCCGACCCGTTTGCGCCCCAAGCCGGTTCACGAAAATTCAAACGACAAAACGCCCGCCGAATTCCCGGCGGGCGTACTTGTCGATGCGATGGTCCCGCGGCCTGTAGCGTTTCTACCTACGACGCCGATTTGTACTCCGTCCGATCGAGCGTCTTGATCGTGTTATCGTCGTTCATGAACACGAGCCTGGGCACGAAGGCTTTCGCCTCGGCGTCCTCGACCTCGACGAACGACGCGATGATGATCTTGTCGCCGGGTTTCACGAGCCGGGCGGCGGCCCCGTTGACGCAGATGCACCCAGACCCGCGTTTCTCCTCGATCGCATACGTCTCGAAGCGCGAGCCGTTGGTGACATCCCACACCGCGACCTTCTCGTAAGGCAGAATGTCCGCGGCTTCCAGAAGATTCTCGTCGATCGCGATCGAGCCTTCGTAGTCCACGTCCGCCTGCGTCACGGTGGCGCGGTGCAATTTGCTCTTGAGCATGATCCGTTTCATCCGTCACTCCTTTGTGCGCCGTCCGTCGCCTTGCGGCTGCCGGCGGCGGCTTGGCTTATCCCTTCGGCTCGTCTCGGAGCAGCACGATGTTATCGATCAGCCGCGCGCGCCCGAATTTCATCGCGAGCGCAAGCAGCGTCGGTCCCACGATGCGGTCCCCGGCCGGCTCCAGATTTGGAAGCCGGCGAAGTTCCGCGTAATCCAACGTCCCCCGCGTCGCTTCGTCAAGCACGCCGCGCACGAGATTCAGGATCGCGTTCGCGTTCCGTTCGCCGGAATCGACGCAATCGCCGGCCGCCCGAAGCGCGCGAAAAAGCGCCGTCGCCTGCGTGCGTTCCTCGGCCGACAGATAGACGTTGCGGCTGCTCATCGCCAGCCCGTCCGCCTCGCGCACCGTCGGCCACGCCTTGATCTCGACGTCCATATCCAGGTCTTCGACCATCCGACGGATGACCTGAAGCTGCTGGTAATCCTTTTCCCCGAACACCGCGATGTGCGGCCGCACAACATTGAACAGCTTGCAGACCACCGTCGCCACGCCCGCGAAATGCGTCGGCCGCGATACGCCGCAAAGCACCCCGGACATCTCGCGAACGCGCACCTCGGTGAGAAATCCCGTCGGATACATGGCCTCGGGTGACGGGTGGAAGATGATGTCCACGCCTTCCTCGCCGGCCATGATCGCGTCGCGCGCGAAATCGCGCGGGTAGTCCTTCAGATCCTCGGTCGGCGCGAACTGCGTCGGATTGACGAACACGCTCATCACGAGCACGTCGCCGCGCTTGCGCGCCTCAGCCAGGAGCGCGCGATGGCCGTCGTGCAGATAGCCCATCGTCGGCACGAACGCGATGGTCCGCCCGTCGCGGCGGATCGCCTCGGAGATCGCGCGCATCTCGCGCGGATTTTCGATCACGCGCGGGGCGATATGTTCCTTCGTACGCGCCATGCAAAAACGGCCTTCCGGGGATCCGGACGGCCGAGGCGGAAGACAGGCTGGCGCCGATCGCGCGCGGCGCGCGTGCGGCGGCTCTCGCGTCTCCGTCCCGGTCCGGCTAGCCGGATCCAAGCGGAATAAAGTGTTTCACGCCCTTTTCGTGATGATCGATCTCGTGAAGCAGGGCCTGGAAATGCTCCGGGTTGTTCACGAAATCGATATCCGACGTGTTCACCACAAGCAGCGGACTTTCGTCGTACGCGAAGAAAAATCGGCTGTACGCATTCGTCAATTGCTCGAGGTATTCAAGGCCAAGCCGTCTCTCGTAAGGCAGATTCCGCATCCGGACCCGTTTGAGCAGAATCTTCGGGTGCGCCACAAGGAAGATCGTGAGATCGGGTTTGACGATCTCGACCTCCAGCATGCGGTACACCTTTTCGTACAGCGCAAGCTCGTGCTCGCCCAGGTTCAGATACGCGAAGATCTTGTCCTTGGCGAAAACGTAGTCGCTGACGGTGCTCTGCGCGAAAAGGTCCTGCTGCGAAAGTTCCCGCTGCTGCTGGTAGCGCGACAGGAGGAAAAAGAGCTGCGTCTGAAACGCGTATTTCCTCGGGTCGCGGTAAAACACCGACAGAAACGGATTTTCTTCCACCTGCTCGAAAATCATTCGCGCGTCCAGCCGCTCCCCGAGCTTGCGCACGAGGCTCGACTTTCCGACGCCGATCGGACCTTCGACAACGATGTAGCGTGGCCGCGTCATTCACACCAAAGAGCGCGCGGAAAGGGACCGCCTTTCCTTCTGCCATTGTAGGAAATGCGGTCGAATTTCTCAACATTTAACCGAACATCGGCGCGATTGCCAGCACCCGCGAAAGGCGCCGCCTGACGGGCGGGATTCGCATCGCGCAAGTCATCGCCCCGCATCAGCGGGATTCTCCAAACCCTTCGGAAAGATTGATGAATTCCTCGACGGACAACGTTTCGGCCCGCCGCTGCCCATCGATGCCCGTCGCCGCGAGCGCCGTTTTCGCCGCCGCCTCGCCGAACGCGAGCTTCAGCGCGTTGGATAGTGTCTTTCGCCGCTTGCCGAAAGCCGCGCGAACCACGCGCGCGAAACGCGCCTCGTTGGCGTCCTCCTTGATGAGCGCCTTGCGAAAATCAAGCGACAAAACCTTCGACGCGATCCTCGGCGGCGGATAAAACGCCGACGACGGAAGACCAAAAAGCGGCTCGACCTCGGCGACCGCCTGAAGACGCACCGAGAGGATGCCATAGTCGCGCCCGCCGGGCGGCGCGGCGACGCGGTCGGCGAGTTCGCGCTGCAACATGACCACCGCGATCGAAAGCCGGCGTCGCCAATCCGCAAGGCGCAGCAGAAACGGCGACGATGCGTAGTAGGGCAGATTCGAAAGAACCTTCACGCGCACGCCGCCGCCGAACGCGAACAGCGCCTCGTCCGTGATCTCGAGCGCGTCGCGGTGCTCGATACGCACGCGCGGCTCGCCGGCGAAGCGCTCGTGGAGAATCTCGACAAGGCGCGCGTCGATATCGACGGCCCACACGTTCGCGCCGGTGTTCGCGGCAAGCGCCGTCAGCGCGCCGAGTCCCGGGCCGATCTCGAGAACGTGATCGCCGTCCACAAGATCCGCGGCGTCGACGATCTTCCGCGCGAGGTTCGGATCGATCAGAAGATTCTGCCCGAGCGAATCCTTCAGACGCACGCCCTTTTCGCGCAGGATCTCCCAAGGGCGCGTGCGAGCGGCATCGGGGCGCGTTTCGCCGGTCACGGAACCGCCGGCGCGGATTTTCGCCGCGCGCGTTCGATCACGCGGCGCAACAGCGGCTGCGTCAGAAGCGCAAGGGCGATGCCGAGCACGATCCACCCGGCCAGAAGCGGCGCCAGAATCTCGCGGCCGAGCTGCCCGATCGCGCGAAAGTTGAATTGGAATTCGCCGAAATCGACGCGCTCCCAGCGCAGAAGAACGCGCCCGACCTCGTATTCCGCGATCAGGATGAGCGGCGTGTTGAACGGGTTGTGAATCCACGTTCCGATAAACATCGCAGGCAGATTCAGCCGCGAGAAAAAAACGACGGCGAAGCAGATGATCGTGTGCACGCCGACAAGTGGAAACATGCCGACGAACACGCCGACCGCGCACGCCGTCGCAAGTTCGGCCGGCGTCTCCTCCAGCCCGACGAGACGTTCGAACAATCGGCGCGCCGCGCGGCGAAACCCGGTCACATGCCCGTCCCGAGCGTCGCGAACGCGTTGACCGACCACGGCGAAATCTCGCCGCGCGCCATGCGCGCGAACGCCGCCGCCGCGATCATCGCCGCATTGTCGGTACAAAACGCAAGCGGCGGGACAAACAGCTCAAAGCCTTCCGCCCGGGCCGCCGCGCGTGCCGCCTCGCGCAAGCGCGAATTCGCCGCGACGCCGCCCGCGATGACGACGCGTTTCGCGCCGTGCGCGCGCGCCGCCGCGACGGTCTTGGCGACAAGCACATCGCACACCGCTTCGATGACCGACGCCGCGAGATCCGCGCGATCCTTGTCCGATGGCGCGTCGCCGAGAAGGTCGATGTGGCGGCGCGCCGCCGTCTTCAAGCCGGAAAAGCTGAACAGCAGATCGCCGGCGCTCAGCTTCGGTCGGGGCAGGGCGACGGCCTTCGGATCGCCGTCGCGCGCAAGTGCGTCGAGTGCGGCGCCGCCCGGGAATCCAAGCCCCAAATGCCGTGCGATCTTGTCCAGGCACTCGCCCGCGGCGTCGTCGACCGTCTTGCCGACAAGCCGCGTCGCGCCATCCTCGCCGGCGAGATAGAGATTTGTGTGGCCGCCGGAAACGACAAGTCCGACAAACGGCGGATCGGGTGGCGTCTCCCCGAGGCGCGCGGCGAACAGGTGCGCCTCGACGTGATTGATCGCGAGAAACGGCAAGCCGCGCGCGAAAGCGAGGCCCTTGGCGTAGTTCAGCCCAGCGAGCAGCGAGCCCACAAGTCCGGGCCCGAGCGCGACGGCCACGGCGTCGATATCGTCAAGCGTCATACCCGCCTGGCCAAGCGCGCGCGTGACGATAACGTCGATCAGTTCCAGGTGACGGCGCGAGGCCAACTCCGGCACGACGCCGCCGAACGCTTCATGCAGTTCGTCCTGGCGCGCGACGACGTTCGACAGCGCCTCGCGCCCGTCGCGGACGACGGCCGCGCTGGTGTCGTCGCAGCTCGATTCGATGCCGAGGATGTTCATGTTGCGGTCCACGCGTCCGCGCGGCCGCAAGACGGCGGTTGGCTTATTCGTTTGCGGCGCGCGCGCCGTCGATGGCGGCTATTCGTCCTTCGGCGTCAGCGCGGCGGTGCCGGCGAGCGATCCCGGCGCGGCCGATCCCGGCTTCACGACGAAATCCGCCGGGTACAGGAACGGCGGCGCGACGCGCACCGACTGCACGCCGGCAGGCGGAAGGAAGGAGATTTCCACCTTGCGGAACTCCTGGTTTTTCACGTCCTTCTTGTCCTCGCGCGCGGCGACAGCCTCGCCGAGCGGCTTGATGAGGATGCGTTCCGGATCGACGCCCTGGTCGATGAGGAAAAAGCGCGTCACCACGCCGCGGCGCAGCGTCAGTTCGTAGTTCTCTTTCGGCTGCCCGGGCCGGTCGGCCGACGCGGCGAGCACGACCCAGAACTTGTACTGGTCCTGCATCTGCTTGATGTACGACGCCGCGTTCAGGAGCTTTTGCACCTGGTCCGGGCGGATGCCGTTGTCGTTGTACGCGAAGAAGATCGTCTCCGTGTAGCCCGCGAGCTCTTCCGGCAGCGCGCCCGGCGTCGAGCCCGGAAGCGGCGCGGATTCCTTCTTGGCGATCGCGCAGTTCTTCGCAGTCTCGGCGAGGCTGATCGCGTTTTGCGCGGAAGACATCATCTCGTCCTCCTCGTCTTCGGCGTAATACGCCTCGGCCTGCGCGAGCGCCGTCTCCGCGGACTTGAATTCCTCCGGGCACATGTCGTCGGCGCCCTCCGCCGCGGATTCCGCGACGGCCGCCTTGGCCTCGAGCAACTCCGCGGGATATTCCTTGGCCCCGCACCCGAAAAGGGCAAACGACAGGGCAATGACCGCCACGAACAAAGCGAACCGGCGAGATGGCATTTTCACCTCCGTGCCGACAGGGGCAATCTCCAGAATCGAGCGGTCCCATCATAGACAAAACGCGTAAGCGGGCAAGCGGAAAATCCGCAAGCCTGCGATTTCGCTTTGCTACTCTATGCTCCACGTCCCCGTCGGGTTTGCGTGGAAGTCGCTTTCAGGAAAGACGACCTCGGCCATGCCGACGGCGCCCGCCGGAATGTTCGGGAAATACGCCGCCGGCGCACATAAACGGCGCACGGACACGTGGATAAATTTTCGCGGCCGTCGATTTTTTCTTGACAGCCGAGACTTTTCTTTTTTCACTATACGAGCCATCGCTATAAAAAGGCCGCGAGCGCGGCAAAAGGGGAGGGACAGCGATGGCCAACTGGTACGTATCGGCTTCGTCCGGCAGCGACGCGAACGACGGCACATTCGGGAATCCCAAGGAGCACATCTCCGCGATGCTCGACGCCCTGACTTATCCCCTGACCGAAGACACGTATGTCAATTGCGACGGTACGGTCGCGAGCCCGCAGGCGTACACGGAAACCGGCGACGAACTTGAAATCGCCGGCCTCGCGATTCAGGGCGACAACGAGCTCGTCATCCAGGCCGACGGCTTCAACAACGACAATTACAAAGCCGACGCGAACCCGTACGGCGCGACGGGAACCGGCGCGTGGGACCAGTCAGCCGCGAAACCGGTCATTTTCGATTTCGAGATCACTGTCCGGAATCAGGCGGGACTGCGTTTCCGGGGACCGCAATTCGGCGGCAACGGCACGCAACTCCACGTCCGGGCCGGCGCCGACGTATACGTCGATTACAGCCGCTTCGAGGGCGCCGCCAGTGGCCTTGGCATCGGCGCGTTCGTCACCGGCGGCGGGCGCCTGGAAATCAACAACAGCTACTTCGCCAATCACGTTTTCGGCGTATTCGGCTACGACGGTGTCGTTCAGCTCATCGGAACGAACACCATCGAAAACGCGCGCCGCGGCGCCATCTACATGAACATGAGGAGCCTGCTGCGCATCGCCGCGTGGGACGAAAATCTGGCGCGCTACCTTCTGTACATTTACACGGACGGACCTCGCAACAAATACTTCGGCATGCGCGCCGTGAACGCGAGTTCGATCGTCATCGACGACCTGGACATCCTTCCGCTGAACTGGCCGACGCCGCAGGTCCGGATCATCGACAAACTGGCGCAGAATTCGCCCGGCTACTTCGGCGTCGTCGCGAATTCGAAATCGCTTGTCAGCGGCGTTAGCAACGTCATTTTCCGAGAAAGCGGCGTCAACGAGTTCAAGGACACGATTCCCGCTGAACGGCAGATCGTGGTGGCCGAAGGCGAAGACGCAACGGTGCTGCCCTGAACTTGTCGGTAGGGTGCGTTCAATGGGGGTTCAAATAAATAAGGCGATCCGACGGCCGAAAAAGTACGGGAGTTTCCGATCGCGGTTGCCGGACGAAGCGCAAAACGCCTCAACATTCGACGAGTATGCTAAAGAGCAATTCGAAAAGGTCGTGGAAAAGGCGCTCAATACAGCTATTTACTCAGTGGACACGCTCTCGGATGAAACTAGACCGAGCCGATCCGTCGTTCTCAATCTGGATGCCGTTGGCGCCCCCGGTGCCTCGCAATGGCTGCTTAAACAGGTTATACCAAATCTGTTCAGAGAGAAGAAATATGTAAGCGATCGGTTTTTCGCTCGCGTGAAAGCTCAACAAAAAGCGGCGCAAATAGCGTTCGCGGAGCGAGCAGAAAATAAATATATGGCTTTCTCGATGAATTCGAACAGCGCTGTACTGCGTCCAAGAACGAGTATGGCTGTATATTACCCAGCGTTGTATAATCGTCAATCCGTTGACACGCGTTTCGCTTTATGGCATCCAACATGGTATGTTGGATTTTTCCGGGATACGCGTCTCGAACTTACCGGCAACGCTCAGACCGGTAATCCTGCGTCGGGGCGTATCGAATTCCGCAACGGAAGCAATACGGTCAAAATTCCGCTAAGGTTTTCCGGCGATCAACATCTGTCAGATATTATCATCGCGGAATGGTTTGATGCGGAAGACGGCCCGATTATCGATGGACGGCGGATTGACAACCAGTTTGGCGGTTTGGAGGGCTGGCTGCTGCAATGGTCGAAGCCCTGGCAACGAAATCAAGCTTATTTATATCCGAATTGGCATGCGAATACAGACGTGCTGGACAATGTTCGCATTGTCATGGAAAATGGCGAACTATTATTTCATAAAATGACGATTATATACAATGGCGAGCCGGTCCTGACATTCGATGGTGCAATACGTGCGGAACCTGGATACCCCGCCGACCTCACGGAACCGATTTCGACATACAGGCAAAGCTCACTTCTTTACAAGCGAGGGCGCATTCATTTACGGACGCCACATTATAACCCCGCGGATATTCGCGACAACGCCATATTGCGCACGGCGGCTTCTCAAATCGGGAAGGCTTACAGCCCGAAATATAATAGAGTTGAGTGGCGAAAACGCGATGATGGCACATTCTATGACGAGCCAAAGAATTGGTGCAGTAAATTTAAAAGATGGACGATTTTACAGAATTATGAAATCGAAGGTTTGGAGAACACAGGAGGTGATACGCAAACGCTCTCAAATTGGTTTCGCAATGAGAAAGGGAAGCTGATTTGTTTTGATCCTGATTTGAGATGGGAATATGCGAACCTGGATAAAACGGTTAGAACGGGTGCCTATGTAGCGTTACGTGATTGTAGCCATAGCGCATTCTTCATAAATTGGCTGAAACCGGTCATGAACGACGATACAACGAGACCGATTACGGATTGGAGCGATCTTCAAGAAATTGATAGGAAGCATCGCCCCAGTGTCGATGCTGAACCTGGAATATTTGATCCAGGCGTTAATGTAAATTGGTTCCGCGCCATTGGCGGAAATCAGTCGAAAACTGTCAATATCGCGGTTTACGGGGTATTTTATTTGGAGCCGTCGGCTCAATCGTTGCGCGTGATTTATGAGTGTAATGGACGCGCGGCCGACAAAAACCCTGAGGAATATCCGTCGCGAACAACAATTACATGCGTTTATTGGTGCAAATATGCTCGATTGTCCGGCTTCCGTTGGTATGATGGATTCGTTAATCTGCCTCTGTTCGACGTGTCGCCAAAAATTATTCCTGAAGGGCGACGTTTTGTCCGGAAATATGTATAACAACCTGCCTCCGAGATTGATAATTGTAATATTGTCGACGTTGTTTATGTATAATTGCGCGGATCGGTCGCGAAGCGGAGAGTCGGGAAACGGCGTCGACGACGGTCTTCAATTAGAAGGAACGCCTCGTATCGTTTCATTGCCGGAAGATGAATACAAGGAATATCTATGCCGACGAATCGATTCCGTTGATGAAAGCAAGAAGGGAGATTATCGCGACCCGTTACTCAAGAGCGATGACAATTTGTCGCCGGAGGAGTTGTGCGAATTATGCGAATACGATCCAGAGGATCCATTCGACAATCCACCCGATCGAAGGTGCAATGATGTGGTCGAGTTAGACGGGAAAAGCTGGACGGTTTGTGACACGTGGTATAGAACGTGTCACTATTGTGCATTAAAATATGTAAAAAAATTGCGGCACCCAAAATTTGGTGGGTACGGCGACTGGCGATTACCGACGTCAAACGAATTGATGTCTATCGTCGACTTGGAAAGCGACGTCGAATGGCTCGGCGAACCGCTATTTGTCCATGATATATTTAAATTAAATTATTCGTATGTCTGGGCTTGCGACGCATGGATGTCAAAGGATGACGTGCCGCCGCGCGATCGGTTATACGAAGCGGCGGTATTCAATTATACGAACCTCACTTTATCCGCATGGCCGCCTGCTATTACCAACAGCGCAACTATTTTGGCAATTCGCCCATAGTTCCATTTGTTGACAATAGGGGACGGGGCTGTTGAAAAAAACTATTTTACCCATTTCGGCATGCAAAAATCGCTCTGATTATTGAAAGCGAAATGGCCCTGAATCGACTTTTTCAACAGCCCCACAGGCACCAATTATCGCCTCGCGATTTCCGGCATTTCCGCGGTATTCAAGAATTTGCCGACGATGCGGATTTCGGATTGAATTCGTTATTCACCTTCCCGCCTCATGGATATTCCGCCGAGTCGTGCCGCATTTGACCGAGAATACATAGGGGGCGGTGAGTCTTATCGGTGCTCATGCTTGGCGGTTTTTTCGTTTCGGTTGTGTTTATTTCGGTTCGAAGCGTCCCCAAACCACCCCTTCCGATAGAAATAGAAAACCAGCCCGCCTGCCGTAGCGGCCATGATGCCGAGCGCGAAGGGATAGCCGAAGCGCCAGGAAAGCTCCGGCATGTTCAACGGCGAAGACGTGTCGAAGTTCATGCCGTACAGGCCCGTAATGAACGAAAGCGGGATGAAGATCGTCGCGATGATCGTCAGCACCTTCATCACCTCGTTCAGGCGCACGCTCATGCCCGACATGTAGCTGTCCATCAGGCTCGCCGCGAGTTCGCGGTAGATCTCCAGCAGGTCGATGATCTGGATCGCGTGGTCGTAGCAATCCCGGTAATACAGGCGCGTCTCCGCGGTGACGAAGCGGTCGTGCTCGCGAAGAATCGTGTTCAACAATTCGCGAAGCGGCCACGCCGCCCGGCGAAGCGCCAGAAGCTCCCGCTTGATCTCGTGAACGTCGCGGCCCGTCGAGGGCTCGACGTCGAAAAGCACCCGATCCTCCACGCGGTCAAGGCGCTCGCCGAACTCCTCGAGGATCGGGAAATAGTGGTCGATGACGGTGTCGAGAAGCACGTACGCGAGATAATCCGCGCCCATGCGGCGCACGCGTCCCGCGTCGTTGCGCAGCCGGTCGCGCACCGTCGCGAAACAGTCGCCCGGCCGCTCCTGAAAGCTCACCACGAAGCCTTCGCCGAAAAAAAGCGACACCTGTTCCTTCTGCAGGTGGCCGCCCGCGATCGTTTCCGCCGCGTGCGTGACGACATAAAGCACGTCGTCGTACGCCTCCACCTTCACACGCTGGTGGACATTGAGCACATCTTCCATCGCCAGGCGATGCAGATCGAACGCGATCGCCACCTCGCGGATCTTCTCCACGTCACGCAGGCCGATCACATTCACCCAGACGACCGGAAACGTGCCGCGCGCCGGCATCTCGCCGATGTTGTCGAGAGACGATTCGACAAAATCCTGGGGACCGAACGCGACCAGCGTGATCGCGGTGGCGTGGGATTCGGGATCCGCGGCGAGCACGCCCGGCGGAGCGCCGGGCGCGGTGCGTCGCCGGAACTGGTGCATCCGCCGGCGCAGCGCCGGACGCGGAAAGTGCAATCTCGGTCGCGCCATGGGGCCGCATCATCGAATCGCCCGGAGAAGATGGCAAGGGGGCGGCCAGGGAATGTCCGATTTCGCGTCACGGCCACCTATCGTGCAAACCGGGTTATCCCCGGTGTCCCCGCGCCCATCGCCCGTCCAAAGTGCGCGCGGCGCAGGCCAGGGGCGCGCCGGAATTGTGACACCAATTCCGTTGTGCCGCGCGATCGCAACCCTTAAGATGACGCCCGTTGTCGCGGATGAATTTGGAATTGGATTTGTCGAACGCATGAGCGAAAAGACTCTGAAGTGCCCGCGTTGCGGGGCGATCACGCCCGTCAGCAAGGGTCAGTGCGAAGGCTGCGGCCTGAAGATGGTCCGCAAGCAAAAGCCCGAAAAATCGCCACCCTCCAAGGTGTCGTTGGAAAACGAAAGCGCGTCGCGCAAGGCGTTCACGAAGAACACGCCAAGCGACATGCACATGCCGCGTCTTCACCTTGAAGGCCTGGAAACGCACCGCCACGAGGAGACGCCCGCCGCGGGCGAACCGGGCAAACCGCGCGCCGCCGCTCCCGAAAAAGCCGCCCCGAAACCCGCGTTTCATCGCGAAGAGCCGTTTCGCGCCGATTCGGGAGAGCGCATGCCGTCGTTCGAGCCGGCCGGCGAATCCGGCGACACGCCGGCGTCCGGCTTCACGCCGGTTCGCGGGCGTCCCGACCTCGACAAGGAGATCGGCTCGGCGGAATCCGATCTTTCGCCGATTCACGAATCGCTGCCGCGTATGAAACCGGAAGCGCGCCCGGCGGGCTCGGAACTCACGCCGTTTCGCGGGCGCGTCGATATCGAAAAAGCGGCCCAGGGCGCGGATGAATCCGACCTCACGCCGTTTCGCGGGCGTGTCGATATCGAAAAAGCGGCCCAGGGCGCGGACGAATCCGACCTTACGCCGTTTCGCCCGCGTGCGTCGGTCGACGGCATGAGGGACCTGCTTCTGGCGACGCACGAAACCGACGAGCCCGAAGGCGCCGCCAAGCCCCGAAAATCGACACCGGAAGAAGACGCCGACGAAGCGAAAAAGTTCGCCAACCTCATGCTCGCGCCGCACGAAACGTACGGCGAGGAGGCGGCGAAATCCCGCCCCGACGAGCCGGGCGCCGCCGGACCCGCGCTTCAGCTCGGCCAGCGGTATCAGGATTCGAATCCGCCACTCGCGGACGAGGCCGCACCGCGCATGCGCCCACTTGGCGGCGGCGAGGGGTCGGGCGCGCCGCCCGCCGCGTTCACGCATTCGAATCAGCCCGAAGAGGGCGGGCGCATGGATCTGCCGTTCGATCCCACGCCCGCAAACGCGCCGCGGCTCGTCGAGCGCAAGCAAAAGGGCCTCAGCGCGTCGCAGGTCGAGGAGGCGCGCCGCGACGCGTGGCGACTGCGTCGCGAGCAGGGGGTCCGGCGGATCTTCACGCGTTTCGTGCCGCTTGTCGTCGTGATCGCGGTGCTCTGGATCGCGGGGAAGACCTGGGCGCTACCGTTCGTGCTCGTACAGGGCGAGTGGAACGGCAAGATCGTCGACGACGAGGGGCGAACGGTGCCGGTCGCGATCTCATTCGCGCGCGAGGGGCGACGCCTTGTCGGCAAGGCGAGGCTCGATTTTCCCCGCATGGCCGGCGGCGGCATCGATTCGCTGAAGACGCCGAAGGTGTTGAGCCAGATCTTCCTTGACGACGAACTCCACGTCGTCGGCGAGTTCGATATCTTCCGGCTTTACCTGAAGGTTTTCGAAAAGGACCCCGACGTTTACATGCGCCTTGTCGGCGACATCCGCCGCGACCAGGACTACCAGATGAACGTTCAGGGCGACGCGACGAACATCGAGGATAGCGCCGCGCGCTTCGTCCTTTACCGCACGTCGATCCGCTGACGTTTATTGTTCGCGCGGCGCTCCCGCGTCGATCCATTCGCCGAGCGTCGCGCGCTCCTGGGCCGTGGGGAACGCGTCCGCGGATGAGGGCGGCATCGCTTCGCTGTTCACCGACCAGATCACGATGTTGTTGAGGTTCGCCTCGACGTCCTCGTACGTCACGAGCGGCATCGGCGCGTCTTCGGTCGGCGGATTGCCGTGGCAGGAAACGCAATACGCCTGCATGAACGGCTGTCCGAAGTTCTCCCACGTCGGTGTCGCGCCGCTCGTGCCGTCGGTGTCGTCGTCGCCGCCAGCGGTGTCGTCGTCGTCGCCGGCGGCCAGAATTTCCTGATCGCCGTATTCGATGTCGTCGCACGCGGCAAAGCCGGCGGCCAGCGCGATCGCCGACGCCAACGAGAAAGCGGCCAGAAAGCTACCCGGAAATTTCATGACGTTATCTCCAGCGCGGCCCATCCGCTTGCCGATCAGAAGAAAAAATGCGCCTGCGCCATCATCTCGTTGTTGTCGATTTCCGCTTCCTCGCGATTGAAGCGGTACTGCGCGATCAGCTTGAAGAACGGCACGGGGTAAAAGACGAACCCGCCCATCGTCTGATCGCGATAATCGTCCTGAACCCGCCAGTCCGGGTCCTGATGCGTGTAACGCACGTCCACGAACAGCCCCTGCATGATCTCCACATCCAGTTCCGCGACAGACGCCGAGCCGATGCGATTGTCGATGCGCTCGGGATTGGCTGCCGTCGCGTCCAGAACGTCCTGCCGCACCAGGGCAAATTCGCCGAGCAGCGATACCGGCCCGATGCCGAACGTCGCCCACGGGCCGTACACGTTGCGCGTCAGGCCGTCGCTCGTCGACGGGATGGCGTCGTCAATGGTGTTGTGAAACCAGCTTCCGCCAAGGCCGATCTTCCAGAAACGCACGCCCGCCTGCGACGTGATCGCGTAATAATCGTGATCGCGTTGCATCGCATTGGTGCCCTGGTTGCCGTTCGTGGCCGCGACTGTCGCGAAAAACGGCCCCGGCCGGATGCCGACTTCCACGCCCGTGTCGTGCGCGACGTTGTGGAAGCCGATCGGATCTCGCGTGAAGATCGTGTGATCCTCGAAGCGCAGACCGTACGGAAGGATGAAACGCCCGAAACGCAGGTAGAGGCCCGCGGGCAGATCGTCAAACAACGCGTAGGCCTCGAAGGTGTTTTGCGCCGCATCGAAGGAGTAGGCCAGCCGCAGGATCGGAAAGACGAGCGCGTTTACGTGAAACGCGGCCTGCATCAGGTAAAACGACGATCCCTCCGGCGGCGGCTCCCGTCCGGCGTCAAGCGCGTCCTGCCGTTCGTTTTCGTCGTCGGCCTCGTCGTACCACATCATCCGCGCGTCCATGCCCAGGAACATGTTCTCGCCAATCGCCGGCACGAATTTCGGAAAGTCCGGATATTTCTTGTTCACCGCGTCCGTGATGGGCTCAAAGCCAAGCGCCTTGCGCGAGAAGAAAAAGCCGCCGCCGTTGCGCATGCCGCCGCCCATCGGATTGACGTGACATTTCCAGCAGGGGCTATTTTCGCTCGCCGAGAACTCCGGCCGCGCGGGCGAAAGTGTCGGAAGCAGGATGACAAACGCGCCGACGGCGGCGGCCGAGAGGACGGCGGCAAACTTCGCCGCGCGAACGAAAGTCGTCTTCATTTGTACTCGCATTCCATCCACTGCTGGAATTGCATGCGTTCCTCGTCGGTCGGCTTCGGATCCTCCTCCGGCATCTTCTTCTTGATGGAGGTCATTTTCACCATGTCCTTCGCGTTCATCTTGAGGACGATCATCTGATCGTAGTTGAGCTTCGGCGGCGCGCCTTCGCGCGCGACCTCGCCCTTTTTCGACGAGTGGTGGCACTCGATGCAGTACTTGTCGATGAACGCCTTGCCAAAATTGTCGTACGTGTACTTGCAGGCGCCGTCGTCCGACGCGGCGTCCTGGGCGATCGCGACGGGGGCGGGTTGCAGTGTCAAAAGAAGGGTGAGGGCAAGCAAGGTCGCGGCGCCAAGGGCGAAAACACGAAGTCGCATAAAGGCTCCTGTCGTTGGTTTTCTTTTCCGGGCGCGGCAACCGGACCGGCGAATACTAGCAAGCGGGAATTTCGCGTTCAAGGTCGAAATATCGACAATTGACCGGGATCAAGTCTCGATTTCGCTCCCTTTCTTGTGCTCGTGCCCGTGCCTGCCCGAATCGTTCGATGGACAAAATGGACATGATGGACCGAATGGACCTGATGGACCCGACGGGCACGCCGGCGAACATCGGCCGAGTCGCCGCGACCGGACGAAAAAAAGGAGCGGCTCATCGCCGCCCCATTCGGTTTCTCGTTTGTTCGCGTCGGCGTCGCCGGCGCGCGGGAATTTACATGGCCGGCACTTCGCCCGCCGCCACGACCGCCGCGGCCTTCGCTGCCACCTGCTGGGCGACCGTCGCCGCCTTGGTGACCGCGCTCTTCACCTGGCCGGCGACCTTCTCCGCATCCTTCAAGATGACGGCCTTTTTCGGATCGCTTTTCACCGAGCCGATGAACGTCGTGATCTTGCCCTGAAGCGCCGCCAGGTTCTTGGTCGGCTCGAGAGCCTTCGTCGCCGCGTCGAGATCTTCTTTCGTCGCGGTTTCCGTGGCGGAAACCTTCTCGGCAAACGCGAGGCCAAGCTGCGCCGTCGCCGCGTCCTTCGCGATCGAATCCCACGTCGCGTCGCCCCACGTGTTGTACTTGAACGCGCCGCCGGTCGAGATGTCGAACGGTCCGCCTTCGTACGAGGCGAGCGCCGGGTTCACATCGGACAGCTTCAGTGAATTTTCCGTCGCGGTCGGCACCTTCGCCAGGTCCGCCGCGCCCTTCAGCTTGTCGAACGGCCCGGCCATTGCCGCGGTCGCAACGCCGAACACGAATACGAGCGCAAGCGCGAGCATTTTCCTTTTCATTGCGAAATCCTCCTAGACGTCAAATTGTACGGATGCGGATCCCGCCCCTACGGAACCCGCGCGAGGCTTAACACGGCGCCCAAGCGAATTCAACGCGGGCGAAACGGGGGGCGGCGGGGCGGCCCGGTTGGCGCCTCTATGCGTCTCGCAAAACGGAAAGACGGTACCTTGCGATTCCTCTTTCCTCTTTCCTCTTTTCTTTTTTCTTTTCTCAATTCAGGCGTTTCGCGATCTTCTTCGCGATTTTCTGCGCCTGCTTGCCCGCCTTGTTCAATTTCTTCAACACGTCGTTCGCGTCGGTCAGCATCGTGATCTTCGTGAAATCGCCCTGAATCGATCCGACGAACGTCTGAATATCGCCCTGAAGCTGCGTGAAATCTTTCTTTTTCGGAAGCACCTTCCGCGCCGCCTTCAGGTCCGACGTCGTCGCCTTCTTCGATCCCGCGATCTTCTTCGCGAACGCCACGCCAAGCTGCGCCTTTGTCGCGGACTTCTGAATCGAATCGAACGCCGCGTCGCCCGTCGCCTTGTAGGTGAAGGACTTCTTTTTCGTGACGTCGAACGTGCCGCCTTCATAACTCTTCAGGCTCTTGTCGAGATCCGACAGGCGCACGTTCTGCGTGCCGGTTTTCGATTTGGCCTTGTTCGTATTTTTCGACAGCGTCCCGCCCGCGAAGGCGAGCGACGCGCCGAGGACGAGAGCAACGATCGTTACAAAAACGACGGACGAAACGCGGGGAATCCTGTTCATTTCACGGCCCTCCAATACGATATGGCGCGCTTGGTATCATGCGGCCGGCGCCAAGACAACGACGCGCATCGCACGAGGGAGCAGTCTGCACGTCATGGACAAAGTGGACCCGATGGACGGAATGGACCGGACCGTGGACGAGAGCACCCGCCGTCCGCGCACTCCACGATCCGCACTCGCCCGTCGCCATTGGCGATGTAAGCCCGCTCGTTGACCGTCGGCGGTCCCCGCGATTCAATGCTTCGGTGCAAAAGCCCCTTCCCGGCAATCCGTATCCCCTGGGCGCCACGTTCGATGGCCGCGGGACGAACTTTTCGCTGTTCTCGGAGGTCGCCGAGAAGGTCGAGCTTTGCCTGTTCGACGAGGACGGCCGCGAGACGCGTCACGTCCTGCCCGAGGGTACCGGATTTTGTCATCACGGCTACCTGCCGAGCGTCGGGCCGGGGCAACGCTACGGCTACCGCGTCCACGGTCCGTGGGCTCCCGCCGAAGGCTACCGTTGTAATCCCGCCAAGCTCCTTCTCGATCCGTACGCCAAGGCGATCGAGGGACCACTCGCCTGGGGCGAGGCCATCTTCGGCCATCGCTTCGACGCGCACGATGAAAAAAACGACATCGACAGCGCGCCGCACGTGCCAAGGGCGGTTGTCGTGCAACCGCATTTCGACTGGCAGCACGACAGGCCGCCGGCGACGCCCTGGCACGAAACGCTCATCTACGAAACGCACGTCAAGGGTTTCACGGCGCGGCACCCGGAGATCCCGCCGGAGATTCGCGGCACCTACGCCGGCTTCGCGCATCCGGTGGCGATCGAATATCTGAAGAGCCTCGGCGTCACGGCCGTCGAGCTGATGCCCGTGCACGAGTTCGTCCACGACGGCCACCTGCGCGAAAAGGGCCTGCGCAACTATTGGGGATACAACACCATCGGCTTTTTCGCGCCGCACAACGAATACGCGCACTCCGACGACCCCGCGCGCATCGTCACCGAATTCAAATTCATGGTGAAAACGCTGCACGAGGCCGGCATCGAGGTGATCCTCGACGTCGTTTATAACCACACGGCGGAGGGCAACCACCTTGGCCCCACGCTTTCGTTCAAGGGCATCGACAACGCCGCGTATTATCGCCTCGCGGACGACGACCGCCGCTACTACAAGGACTACACGGGCACCGGCAACACGCTCAATATGCGTCACTCGATGGTGCTCCAGTTGTTGATGGACTCGCTGCGCTACTGGATTACCGAGATGCACGTGGACGGTTTCCGCTTCGACCTCGCCAGCGCCTTGGCCCGTTCGCTGCACGACGTGGATCGGTTGTCCGCATTTTTTCACATCATCCAGCAGGACCCCGTCATCAGTCAGGCGAAGCTCATCGCCGAGCCCTGGGATGTCGGCCACGGCGGCTATCAGGTCGGGAAATTTCCGCCGCTCTGGACCGAATGGAACGGCAAGTTCCGCGATTGCATCCGCGACTTCTGGCGTGGCGCGAACCAGACGCTCGGCGAGTTCGCCTCCCGCCTCACCGGAAGTTCCGACCTCTATGAGGCGACCGGCCGCCGGCCGTACGCGAGCATCAACTTCGTCACCTGCCACGACGGATTCACGCTCGCGGATCTCGTCTCATACAACGACAAGCACAACGAAGCCAACGGCGAAAAAAACGAGGACGGCGAAAAACACAACCGCTCCTGGAATTGCGGCGTCGAGGGTCCGACGAACGATGCGGCCGTCCTCGCCCTGCGTGCGCGGCAGCGGCGCAATCTGCTGGCGACGCTCCTTCTCGCGCAGGGCGTGCCCATGCTTCTTGGCGGGGACGAGATCGGCCGCACGCAGCGCGGAAACAACAACGGTTATGCCCAGGACAACGAAATCTCCTGGTACGACTGGGAAAACATGGACGAGGATTTTCTCGCGTTCACGCGCGAACTTATCGCGTTTTATCAGCGGCACCCGGTCTTTCAGCGCCGCCGCTGGTTTCAGGGCCGCTCGATTCACGGCTCCGGCGTGCACGACATCCATTGGTGCACGCCCGACGGCGCCGACATGACCGAGGCTGATTGGCGCGCGGGATACGCCAAATCGCTCGGCGTGTTCATCAACGGCGCCGGCATGACCAGCACGGACGCGCACGGCGAGCCGATCGTGGACGACTCCTTTTACATCGTCTTTCACGCGCACCACGAACCGATCGACTTCACCCTGCCGCCAAGGGAATGGGGCGACGGCTGGACCCGGGTCTTCGACACCGCGGCCGGCGCCTTTGACGATTCCGGCGAGGTCCACGCGCCCGGATCGGTCGTCAAAATCGAGGGGCGAAGCGTCACGCTATTTATCCGGAGCCGCGCGTGACGGCCGATCGCGCGCGCGTGCCGCTTGCGACCTATCGCCTGCAACTCACCGGCGCGTTTACCTTCGACGACGCCGCGAACCTCGCGGACTACCTACGCGATCTCGGCGTGACGCATCTCTACCTTTCGCCCATCCTCCAGGCGGCGCCGCAAAGCGTGCACGGTTACGATGTCGTCGATCATGCGCGCATCAGCGGGGAACTTGGCGGCGCCGACGGGTTTCGCCGGTTGTGCGCCGCGTCGCGGCGGGCCGGGCTCGGGCAGGTGCTCGACATCGTTCCGAACCACATGTCGATCTCGCACGCCGACAACCGCTGGTGGTTCGACGTTCTGGAAAACGGCCCGTCGAGCCAGTACGCGTCGTTTTTCGACGTCGATTGGGACCCGCCCGAGCTGCGCGCCGGCAACAAGATCCTGATGCCGATTCTTGGCGACCATTACGGCCGCGTGCTCGAGGCCGGCGAAATTCGTCTCGTCGTCGAAAACGATCGCCTGCTCGTGGGCTACCACGACCACCGCCTGCCGCTTGATCCGTCGTCGCTTGCGCCGATCGTCGGCGAGGCCGCGGACGCCGCGGGCTCCGACGAGCTGGCGTTTCTCGCCGGCGCGTTCGGCCGCCTTCCCGTTGCCACCGCGACCGATCGCGCCAGCACCACGCGCCGGCATCGCGACAAGGAGGTGTTGCATTGTTTGCTCGCCCGCCTTGCGGCGAGCGATCCCGCCGTAGCCGCCGCGATCGGCCTGGCCATCAAACGGCGCAACGACAACGTCGATCTTCTCGACGAGCTGCTCGACCGGCAAAACTACCGCCTCGCCCACTGGCGCACCGCCGGGCGCGAGCTTGGATATCGCCGTTTTTTCGACATCAATGAGCTTGTCGCGCTGCGTGTGGAGGACGATCAGGTCTTCATCGAGACGCACCGCCTCATCGTCGGCTGGCTGCGCGACGGCGCGATCGACGGCGTGCGCGTCGATCATCCCGACGGCCTGCGAGATCCGGAGCCGTATTTCCGCCGCCTGCGCGACGCCGCACCGGATGCGTGGATCGTCGCCGAAAAGATCTTGCAACCCGGCGAGCGCCTGCCCGAAACGTGGCCCGTCGCGGGAACGACCGGCTATGACTTTCTGAACACGGTGCGCCGCCCTTTTTGCGATCCCGCCGCCGAGCGCACGTTTGTGCGATTCCATGAGGACTTCACCGGCGAGCCGGGCGACTTTGCCGCCACCGCGCGCGACCGCAAGCATCAGGTCCTTCGCGAGATGTTCGGCTCCGACATGAACCGATTGACGGAATTGCTCATGCGCGTGATCGAGCGCCATCGACGCGTGCGCGATTACACGCGCCCGGAGGCGGATCAGGCGTTGCGCGAGCTTGCCACGCAATGGCCCGTGTATCGCACATACATCCGCCCGGAAACCGGCCGCGTCGAAATCCGCGATCGGCGCATCGTGCGTCAGGCGATCCGCGCCGCGAAGGCCGCGCGCCCGGACATCGATCCGCGCCTGTTCGATTTTCTCGCGGACGTCCTTAATCTTCGCGAGCGCGGGCTGGTCGAGTCCGACTTCGTCGCGCGTTTTCAGCAGATGACCGGACCGGTCGCCGCCAAAGGCATCGAGGACACCGCGCTCTACAACGACGTGCGTTTCATAGCCGCGAACGAAGTCGGCGGCGATCCCGCGCATTTCGCGACCTCGGTCGGGGTGTTTCATCTTGAGATGTTCGATGCCGCGGAATGGCGCCCCGCATCCATGCTCGCCACCTCCACGCATGACACCAAGCGCGGCGAGGATGTGCGCGCGCGGCTCGCGGTGCTGTCCGAAATGCCGCGCGAGTTTTTCGCGACGGTGCGTCGATTCGCGAAAGCGAACGAGCGGCACCGCAAGGACGGCGCCCCGGCGCGGCGCGACGAATATCTCTATTACCAGACGCTCGTCGGCGCGTGGCCGCTCGACGCCGAACGCGCGGTGGCTTATATGCGAAAGGCCGCGCGCGAGGCCAAGCGCGAAACGTCCTGGCTTCGCGTCAACGAAGCGTACGAAAACGCTCTCGAGTCCTTCGCGCGAGCCACTCTCGCCGACGCGGCGTTTGTCGCCGACCTGGAAACCTTTGTCGCGTCGATCCTCGCGCCGGGGCGCATCAACGCGCTCGCGCAGGCGCTCGTCAAATTCACCGCGCCCGGCGTGCCGGATATCTACCAGGGCTGCGAACTGTGGGATCTTTCGCTCGTCGATCCCGACAACCGCCGTCCCGTGGATTTTGAAAAACGCCGCGCGATGCTCACCGAACTCCCCAACATCTCGGCGGCCGACGCATGGTCGCGCGCGGACGAGGGCTGGCCCAAACTTCTCGTCACGCACCGCGCGCTCGCGCTGCGTCGCGAGCACCCGAAATGGTTCGGGCCGGGCGCGGATTATCGAG
>JAIOHV010000157.1 GCA_019912885.1 bacterium | reverse complement strand
GGCGTCGCGCAGGAGCCGCGTTTCGTGCATCGGCCGACAGCGTAAGAGGATGATCGAGCCGGCGGTCGCCATGACGTGCACTCCGGCCAGTGCCACGAATCCGAGCGCCCATAGCTCGTAGGGCTTCTCCCCGGATTGTTCGGCGGTGCCGCGCAGCAGTTGGGCGAGATCGTCGAGGCCGCCGTTCGCCGCCGGCACGAACCCGGCCAGGATCCACGCCGCGGAGAAAGCGATCGTGGACGCGAGGCTCCGTTGCCGCCCGAAGAACAGGTCGGCGTACACGGCGGGCAAGACAAAGAGCGCGATGAAATGGAGATGGATGGCCAGCGCAAACAAAAGCCCGGCGGCGGCGGCGTGCGGCCAGGCGGCGGAGGGCGTGCGCGCCCAGCGCCACGCGACAAAGATGACCGGCGCGAGGATGAAAAGGGCAGTCGAGTTCTCGGCGATCATGAGGACGGGCAGGGGTTCGGCGGCGAGCGCCATGACGGAGACGGCGCGAAGATCCTCGGGGACGTGGCCGCGCAATCCCCGCCAAAAAATGAGGACGGCGAGGAGGTGGCCGGCGGCCTGAAGGGCGACGAGGCCCCACAGGGGGACGCCGAGCGCATACGGGATGGCGTGCAGGCGGGCGTGAAGCCATCCGAATTTGACATCGACATATCCGAGTCCGATGTATCCCCATTGCGGATCGCCGGCCGCCCGAAGATCGAACTGGTCGATGATGTCGGGGAGCGATCCGATTTCGTAGTCGCCAAAGCCGATGAGATGGAACGCCCACGTGATCGCCAAAACAAGCAGCGCGGCGGCAAGGCCGCGTAACTCCTGTCGTCGATCCTCGATAGGCACGATGGTCATTTCGCGCACTATCGTCCGGAACGACGAGCGAGGGAATCGACGCGCCGATCGGCGCGCCGCCGCGTCCACGGGCGTGAACCTGACCTATTACAAGACGCTGGCGTTCGCGGTGAGCGCGTTTTTCACGGGCCTGGCGGGCTCGATGCTGGCGCATTCGACGGGCTTCATCGCGCCGGAGAACTTCGACCTGTTCCTGTCGATCAAGCTTCTGGCGATGGTCGTCGTGGTCGGGCTGGGATCGATCCTCGGGTCGGTGCTCGGCGCGACGCTTCTGACGATCGTGGAGCAGACGCTCTCGCGGTGATGGAGTACGTGGGGGCTTCGTCGAAGGAAAGCCCGCCTACAAATCGCGGACATCCCGCGATGGGGACGCGCCACGAGGCGTGGCGTCCGGCGACCGGATGAGCCAGGCGCCGACCGGCGCCGAATTCAGGCCCGTGTGGATGAGGGCGACCTGTCCGTGCGAAAGGCTGATTAGGGCCTGTGCGTATCGTTCGTTGTCCAGCAGCGCGAGGTCGGACAAGAACGGCCGGAGGGCGCGGGCGTGCCTGCTCGCGAGACAAGGGGCACAAGCCTCCAGGGAGGCGTCGCGCGTGCCGAGGACGGTGAAATCGGCGGGGTCGGCGCCGCGCGCTTCGATGGCGACCAGCCGGTAATCGCCAGGGACGTGTTGCGGCAGGGCGACGGCATAGACGGCGCGCCCCGTGTCCGTGGGCACGGGCGCCACCGGGAGCGGCATCTCGATGGGCCAGAGCGTCGCGGCGCGCGCGGGGACGCCACCGGCCGTTCCGGGCGGAGGGACGACGACGGCCACGAAAATCGTGGGGGGATGGGCCAATCGCGGCTCACCGAGATTCCAGCGCCGAATGGCGTTCAGCGTTCCGGCCTCGGCTCCGGCAAAGACAAGGGGTTCGTCCGGGTGCGCACCGCGCATAACCCTGGCCACGTCGAGGACTTTTTGCACCTGAGGGGACATGTCCAGCGTGTGGAGGCGATCCCCGATGGTCCGCGCGTCGGCGGAGGTGTAATCGATGAAGACGGCCATCATGTTGATCGAAAGGTAACCCGCCGCGAGGGATGCGCCCCACGCGATCCGGGGCGCCGCCGATCGGGAAAGGATGCGGGCCAGCAGGACGACGCCGGCACCGACAAGGATGGCGCGGGGACCGGCGGCGACAGCGAGGCGGCGGGGGTCGAATGCCTCGTAGCGGGAGTGCAGGACGGATGGGAGGATCGTGACGGCGAACCACGCGAGAGCGTCGCGGACGACGACATTGCCGCGCCATGTGCGATCGCGGATCGCGGCGCCGACTCCCACGAGCGCCACGGCGTGGTAACTGAGCGCGATGACGGCCACCGCGGCCCATCGTGTGTGCGTCGCGCCGGAAATCATTTCGCCGGAGTACGACGCGAGCCCGGCGGCGGCGGCAAGGCCGCCATACGCCGCGGGCAGCAGGCCGGGAACAAGCCAGGCGGCGGTAAAGACGGCGGTGTGGCGCAGGCGGGCGTGATCCGCGCCTGCGAGCAATTCGAGATACAGCAGCGGCAGGATGAGCAGCGTGATGAAATGGATGTGGAGGCCGAGCGCGAACGCGAGTCCGGCGAGCGCGTGGGAAGCGACGTTCGGCCGCCGGCGGGCGCGACGCCAGGCGACGAAAAGCAGCGGCGCGACGATCAGCAGCACGTTGTTGTTCTCGCCGACGAGCAGGATCGGCTCGGGCGCGGCGGCGAGTGCGAACGCGCTCGCGGCGTGCAAATCCGGGGGCAGAAGATCGCGCGCGCCGCGAACGAATGCCGCGACGACGACGAGGTGCAAAAGGAGCTGAAGCGCGAGCAGCCCGTGCGTCGTGACGCCGATCGACTGGAGCGAGGCGGCGACCCGATAGAAGGAGCCAAAGGATATGCCGGATTCGCCGACGAGGGTCGCGGCGCCGGTGTGACCGTGTCCCGGATCGCCATAACCGAAATCGTCCAGGTCGATGAGGCCATTGAGGTTGGCGCCGCCGAGCGCGAACACGTGCAGCGCGGCGCTGAAGGCCGCGACGGCGAGCGCAGCGGTGAGCAGGCGGACCTGGGGGATCGGTTGATTGCGCGCCGCGGCATTCATCGGAACATGATCCCGCGTGGTTCCGGCCGGCGTAATCGGGGACGCTCGAGAGAACGGCCTCAGGCAAAGCTCGAGCCCCAGGCCCATTGCCCGATCGTGCAACCGGGCGATGGATGATGCGGAAATCAGGGATACGATGCCGCGCCGGCCGCCGGAGCCGACGCCGCCGTATCCGGGCTCGGGTGATGACGCTCGCCGTGCCGGGGTTCTCGCCAAACGCAAGGACACTCGTTATAAACGTCGCTTCGCCAAACGCTTTTCGACGCAAACCCGGGGAGTCGCTCGATGGACATGAAGCTGTCCCATGCGGAAGACGTTCGCGTTTTCCGGTCGGCGAGCGGGTTTGTCTCGTTTTGCGTGCTGGCGGCGTTGCTTGTCGTCGCGCCGCTCGTCTTGCCGGGCTACCGCATCAATCTTCTGAACACGATCGCGATCTACGTCGTCGTGGCGCTGGGGCTGAACATCCTCGTCGGCTACACCGGGCAGATCTCGCTTGGGCACGCCGCGTTCCTGGCGATCGGCGGATACGTGTCCGTGCTGCTCGTGGCGCGGGGCGCGCCGTTTCTTGCCGCGATGATGGCGGGCGGCGTCGTCGCCGCGGCGTTCGGATTTTTGCTCGGCCTGCCGGCGCTGCGCATGGAAGGGCCGTATCTGACGATCGCGACGCTGGGCTTTGGCATCGCGACGCAGCAGATCCTCGGCCGGTTCGATTTCACCGGCGGGCACATGGGGCTGCACACCGCGCCGCTTTCGATTTTCGGCATCGAGCTTCGTACGGACGCCGGACGGTACGCGCTGATCGTGCCGATCGCGGTGCTGTGCGTTCTGGCGGCGTACAACATCACGCGATCGCGGGTGGGGCGCGCCTTCACGGCGGTGCGCGACAGCGACGTGGCCGCCGCGTCCACGGGCGTGAACCTGACCTATTACAAGACGCTGGCGTTCGCGGTGAGCGCGTTTTTCACGGGGGTCGCGGGCTCGATGCTGGCGCATTCGACGGGCTTCATCGCGCCGGAGAACTTCGACCTGTTCCTGTCGATCAAGCTGCTGGCGATGGTCGTCGTGGGCGGGTTGGGATCGATCCTCGGGTCGGTGCTCGGCGCGACGCTTCTGACGATCGTGGAGCAGACGCTCTCGGGGTATCGCGAGGCCGCGGCGATGATCTTCGGCGCGGTGATGATCGCGGTCGTATTGTTCGAGCCGCTGGGGCTAAGGGGGCGGTGGCTGAAGATCAAGATCTACTGGAAGACGTGGCCGTTTTGAGGGACGCATGTTCTGGCAGCTAGTCGCCGGCGGATTCGCGATGGGGAGCCTGTACGCGCTCATCGCGCTCGCGTTCGTGCTCGTCTACAAGACGAGCGAGGTCATCAACTTCGCTCAGGGCGAGATCGGCATGGCGGCGACGTTCGTCGCGTGGATGCTGATGACGCGCTACGACATGAGCTTTGGCCTCGCGCTCGCGGGGGCGATCGCGTTCGCGGCGTTTCTGGGGGCGGGATTCGAGTTCGCGGTGCTTCGCCGCGCGGACAAGCCGACGCTGCTCGGCCTCATCGTCCTGACGCTCGGGTTCGAGATGATCCTGTACGCCGGCGCGGGGATGGTGTTCGGCACGGACGTGAAGGCGTTCGAATCGCCGATCTCCGAGACGACGACCTACGAGTTCGCGGGGGTGGTCGTCAATCAGCTCGAGGTGGTCATCATCGCGGTGTCGCTCGTTCTGATGGCGCTGTTGTTCGCGTTCTTCCGCTTCACGCGGCTTGGGCTCGCGATGATGGCGACCTCGCAGAATCCGACGGCCGCGCGGATCATGGGCATCCGCGTGCCGCGCGTGCACGCGACGGCGTGGGCGATCGCGTCGATGCTCGGCGCGGTGACGGGCGTCTTGATCGCGCCCAAGACGCTGCTTGATCCGAACATGATGATCGCGCCGATGCTCAAGGCGTTCGCGGCGGCGGTGCTCGGCGGGCTGACGAGCCTGCCGGGGGCGGTGATCGGCGGGTGGATTCTCGGCATCACGGAAAACCTCTTCGGCGGGTACGTTTCGCCGGAGTTCAAATCGAGCTTCGCGTTTCTGGTCATCGTTCTGGTGCTGTGCGTCCGGCCAAGCGGCCTGTTCAAGACGCACCGAAAGAAAAAGGTTTGAAGGAGGCCTCATCATGACTTTGCGTTCGCGTTTGGGGATTGCGTTGTGCGTGTTGTCGATCGCGCTATTGGCCGCGGCGTGCCAAAGCGAAACCGTGCCGGCGCCGCAGGCGCCCGTGCCGGTGGAAAAGCCCGATGTGGAGGGCGTGACGGACACGGAGATCCGCATCGGCACGTGGGCGCCGCTGACGGGCCCGGCGTCGCCGTACGGCATCCTCGCCAAGTCGCTCGAGGCGTATTTCGCGAAGATCAACGCCGACGGGGGCATCCACGGGCGCACGGTCAACCTGATCGTCCGGGACGACGGGTATCAGCCGACGCGGACGCTCGCGGCGGTGAAGGAGATGGTGGAGAAGGACAAGGTTTTCTGCTTCGCGTCGGGCGTGGGTACGGCGACGGGCATGGCGGTGCGCGATTTCCTGGACGAGCGGAAGAAAGTGTGGGTCGGCCCGGCGACGGGATCGAGCGCGTGGACGGACCCGGTGTCGAAGTACCGCTTCGCCGTGTACCCGACGTACACGACGGAGGCGACGCTTTTGACGGGCTACGTCGTGGGGCAACTCAAGAAAACGAAGCTCGCGATCTTCTATCAGAACGACGCGTTCGGTAAGGAAGGCGTGGACGGCATCAAGACGGCGGCCTCGGCGGCGGGCGCCGAGGTGATCGCGGAAGTGGCGCACGAGGTGACGGACACGGATTTGTCGAGCCAGGCGCTCAAGCTGAAGCAGTCGGGCGCCGAAGCGGTGATGCTTTGGTCGACGACAAAGGCGGCGGCGACGATCGTGAAGGAGTGCGCGAAGATCAAGTTCAAGCCGCAGTTCGCGTCGAGCTCGACGGTGGCCGATCCACTGATGTTCGCGCTCGCGGGGGACGCGTGGAACGGCACGGTGCTCGCAAACTGGATGCCGCTTCCGGACGAGGAATCGCCGGGCATGACGTGGTACCGCGAGGCGATCGGCACGTCCGAATCGCTGAAGCCCGGCAACTTCACGATGGCGAGCATGGCGCTCGCGGAGCCGCTCGTGGAGGCGCTTCGCCGCGCGGGCCGCGAACTGACGAACGAGAAGCTCATCGACGCGCTGCACTCGCTGAAGGATTTCGACGGGATGTTCGTGCAGAACGTGAGCTTCTCGGAGACGGACCACCAGGGGGTGGAGTCGATCTACGTCATGCAGGCGCGGGACGGGAAATACGTGCGCATCGCGGACTGGCTTGCGATGCCGGCCTCGGGCGCGAAGACGGCCGAACAGGAAAGCGCCGAGGCGAAGGAGGCGATCGGCGAAGCGGTCAAGGAATCGGGCGAGGCGATCGGCGCCGCGGCCGGGAAGGCGGCCGCGGAGTTGAAGGAGGACGCCAAGGACGCGGCGGCCGAAGCCGGGAAGGCGCTTGACGCCGCGGCCGAGAAGGCGAAGGAGGAGATCGCGGACGCCGTCGCACCGGACAAGGACAAGGAGAAGGAGAAGGACGAGTGAAGAAAAGGCCGGAAGGCTGAAAGACTGGAAGGCTGAAAGGCTGAAGGGTCATCGCAAATCGCAAACGCCCGTTCGCCGGTCCATGATGTCCATTCGGTCCATGACGTCCGTTTTTTCCAATGCCTTTCGACCCGCTCCCTGATGGTCGCGGTTCGTCGTTCGGGCGCGGGTGCGGCACGGGAACCGTGATCGTCGAGAGGCGTATTCGATAAGAAAGGACGCTTGATTTTCAAAATCGAAAAGAAAGGGTTCTTTATTAGCGAAAATGAAAAGAAGGACATCTTTCGCGGGGCGCGAATCGTTCGCGTCCCTTTTTTTCGCGGATTACAGATCGGTGCCGGCGCGCAGGCGATCGAGATAGGCCTTGTAGGCGAAGATGCGATCGCGCTTGCGTCCGGAGGTTTCGCGAAGGATGCCGGCGTCGACGAGCGCGGCGATCGCCTTGGTGGCCGTGGGGCGGGTGGTGTCGAGCAACGTCATCACGCGCGCGACCGTGATGATCGGACGCGAAGGCAGCCGTTCGAACAGGCGCGCGGAGTACACGGATGCGGACGGCGTATCGAGCATGCGCGCGCGATCGCGGGAAACCAGGGCGACAAGTTCGGTCGCGCTGTCGCTGGCCTCCCGGGCGATGGTCACGACGCCTTCGAGAAAGAATTTTGTCCAGCCTTCCCAGTCGCCGTCCGTGCGCACGGCCGATAGCCGATGGTAGTACTCGGCGCGATGGCGCTTGAAGTAGACGCTGAGGTACAGGAGCGGCTTGGAGAGCAGCCCCCAATGCTCGATCAAAAGCGTCACGAGCAGGCGGCCGATGCGTCCGTTGCCGTCGAGGTAGGGATGGATGGTTTCGAACTGCACGTGCGCGAGCCCCGTGCGCACGATCGGCGGGAGAGCGTCGTCGGCGTGGATGTACTTTTCGAAGTCCGAAAGCGTTTCTCTGAGCCGGTTCGGCGGCGGCGGAACGTGCACCGCGTTTCCCGGCCGCGTGCCTCCGATCCAGTTTTGCGTTCGGCGGATTTCGCCCGGCTGCTTGTTCTTGCCGCGCACGCCGCGCATCAGCCGCGCGTGGGCGCCGTTCAGAAGACGCATCGAAATCGGCAAGCCGCTTTTGCGCCGCAACTCGCGGCGGGCGAACGTGAGGGCGCGCAGGTAATTCAGGACCTCGCGCGCGTCCTCGCCGCCCAACGGCTCCGGGTCGGCATGCGCCTCGTATTCGAGCACATCGATGAGCGTGGCCTGCGTGCCTTCGATTTGAGAGGAGGTCACGGCTTCCTTGCGGTCGAAGCCGTATATGAACCAATCGACGGAGGGAACGATTTCGGCGGTGAGGTCGAGATGGGCCAGCGCGATTTCGGCGTCGCCCAGAAGGCGGCGCGTTTCGTCGTCGAGCGCGAGCGGCGGTTTCGCGGGCGGTAGGGGGCGCGGAATGAACGCGCGCACGTTCTCGCCGCCGACGACGGCGCGTTCGATTGTACCGGTCACGCGGGGCATGATGGCTCCATGCCGCGATCGTCGCGCATCGAATTTCGAAAGTAAAGAATTCTTTCTTTTCGATTTCGAAAGTAAAGAATCCTTTCTTTTGGAAAAACGAAACGAAGGAATTCTTTCGTATCGCAATGGGCTTGGCCGGTTACAAAACACGGCAAAGGAGAACGGGCACGGGCACGGGAATAGTTTGGAAGTCTGGAAGTCTGGAAGTCTGGAAGTCTGAAAGGTTGTCGCAAATCGCAACCGTCCGTTCGCCGGTCCATGATGTCCATTTTGTCCGTTGCCTTTCGACCCGCTCCCTGATCCTTCGCTCGCGCTCAGAACAAGCTCTCGCGGTTCGTCGATCGGGCACGGGCACGCGCACGAGAGGGATAGGGGGCGGGATGCGTTTGGGGTATAAGGCTCGTTCATGTCATTTCTGACGGTCGAAAATCTGGGCATCGATTTCGGCGGCATCCACGCGCTCAAGGGCGTGAGCTTTGCCGTCGAGAAGGGCGAGATCTTTTCGATCCTCGGGCCGAATGGCGCGGGGAAGACGACGCTGTTCAACTGCCTGAACGGCATCTACAAGCCCGGAAGGGGGCGCGCGATTTTCGACGGCGCCGACATCACGGGCATCGCGCCGCACAAGGCGGCGCGGCTCGGCATCGCGCGGACGTTCCAGAATATCGAGCTGTTCACGGGCATGACAACGATGGACAACCTGCTTCTGGGCCGGCATCTGCACATGAAGACGGGCGTGCTTGCCGCAGCCGTGTTCGGGCCGGGCGTGCGCCGCGAGGAGATCGCGCATCGCGAGGAGGCCGAGCGCGTCATCGATTTCCTGCACTTGCAGGCGGTGCGCGACGTGCACGTCGGCGCGCTTCCGTACGGCAAACGCAAGCTCGTGGAGCTCGGGCGCGCGCTCGCGATGAAGCCTCGGATGCTGCTTCTGGACGAGCCGAGCGCGGGGATGAACCACGAAGAACGCACGGACATGCGCCACTGGATCCGCGACATCCGCGACGAGCTCGGCGTGACATGCCTTCTGGTGGAGCACGACATGACACTGGTGATGAGCGTGTCGGACCGCGTGCTGGTGCTGGATCACGGGGAGGCGATCGCCTGCGGGACGCCGGAGGTCATTTCCGCGGACCCGGCGGTGGCGGCGGCGTATCTGGGCACGGACGCCGCGGGTGCGGAGGCGGCCATAGATGCTTGATGCGCAAAACATCGAGACGCTCTACGGCAAGATCGCGGCGCTGCGCGGCGTGTCGATCGAGGTGAAACAGGGCGAGATCGTGTCGATCCTGGGCGGCAACGGCGCGGGCAAGACGACGACGCTTGCGACGATCATGGGGCTCATCGAGGATCAGCCGGAAAAGGGGACGATCACGTTCGAGGGCGAGCGCATCGACCGGCTGGACACGGACCGCGTGGTGCGCAAGGGCATCGCGCTTGTGCCCGAGGGGCGGCAGGTGTTCGGCGAGTTGACGGTTGCCGAGAATCTTCGGCTTGGCGCGTACGAGCGGCGCGACCGCGCGGGGATCGCGCGCGACCTGGCGCGCGTTTACGAGTGGTTTCCGCGCCTCGCGGAGCGCAAGAAGCAGGAGGCGGGCACGATGTCCGGCGGCGAGCAACAGATGCTCGCGATCGGCCGGGGGCTGATGGCCGCGCCGCGGCTTTTGCTGCTCGACGAGCCGTCGCTTGGACTTGCGCCGGTGCTCGTCGCGGAGATTTTCCGCATCATCCGGATGATCAACGAAAACGGCGTGACGATTCTGCTTGTCGAGCAAAACGCGAACATGGCGCTTTCGGTCGCGCATCGCGGGTACGTCATGGAAGGCGGGCGCATCGTGCTTTCCGGCACGTCGGCGGAACTGCGCGCGAACGAGGACATCCGCGAATTTTATCTGGGCCGCCCCCACAAGACGAGCGTGAAAGGCGAGAGCCGGTACAAGCGGAAGAAGAAATGGCAATGAGAATTGGGAATTGGGAATGCGGAATTGGGAATGGAATCGCAGTCATCCCAAGCGTTTCGTCGTCGTCATCCTGAGCGAAGCGAAGGATCCGGCTCGCCCCTGATGACGGCAACGCGTCTTCCGGGACGGGGCCAGATCCTTCGGTTCGCTACGCTCGCCTCAGGATGACGAACCCCGCTACGCTCGCCTCAGGTTGACGAACCCCGCTACGCTCACCTCAGGTTGACGAACCCCGCTACGCTCGCCTCAGGATGACGGGCACTCGGCGCGGCCTTGGGATAAGTTCCTACTCGAACGACGGCAGGCGGCGCTCGAACTTGTGCAGGAAATCGCGCGTGACGGCGAACAGGGCGTTGTTGAGCGCCTGGCCGGCGGGCGGGTTCTTGAGGTAGCTGCCCGCGATGTGGACCTTGCCGCCGAGCGGCTCGACCGTCGCCGTTTCGCGCGGGCCGACGCGGCCGATGCCCTCGATGAGGATACCGAACTCCCGGCCGTCGCGCGCGCGGCGGATCGTGACGTCCACGCTGATGGTGGACTGCGTCGTTTCCATTTCGATCAGGGCGTTGGACGGCGTGACGACAAGGTCATAGCCGCCGGCGGGCGCGCGATCGACGACGCTCGCGGTGCGCACGACAAGGCCCGCCGCGTCGGCCACGCCGCGCGCGATCGCGTCGCCGATGGCGGCGGCGAAATTGGCCGGCACGTTTTTCGACGACGCCACGAGATTCGGATCGCGCACGACGGCGACGGTCAGGTTCGCGCGCGCGGGGGCTTTTTCGATCTCGGTCATTCCGATCGGCGCGCCGACCTGCATGGAGGGCCCGCAGCCGGCGATGAGGAAGACGAGGAGGAGGTTTACCGCGAAGGCGCAAAGAGCGCGAAGGGAACGCGGATCACGCGACAGGGGATTGTCACCCTGAGCGAAGCGAAGGGTCTCGCTTGTTAGCCACGGAGATCCTTCGCTCCGCTCAGGATGACAACCGCTCCGCTCAGGATGACAACCGCTCCGCTCAGGATGACAACCGCTCCGCTCAGGATGACAACCGCTCCGCTCAGGATGACAACCGCTCCGCTCAGGATGACAACCGCTCCGCTC
>JAIOHV010000156.1 GCA_019912885.1 bacterium | reverse complement strand
TCCCCGCACCGCCGACTCCGAATCGCCGGCGGACGCGCCAATGTTCAACGACGCGAACGCGCCCGCGCTTTCCCCGCCCCGCCGGCCGAAAAACACGAAGCGTACCTCGCCGGCGGCGGTTTGGTGGCGGATCTGGAAGGCGGGTTCGGGTTGCATCATGGCGCGGCCGCGGTTGCGTGGGAAATGGAGCGAAGGGACATGATGGACATTATGGACCGAGGCGCGGCGCCGGCGCGAGCGTTTCGCGACGAATCGCAAAAGGGACAGGAATGGGGCTCGATTGGCGATGACCTTTCGGACTTCCGGACTTCCAGGCCATGCGGCGCTTTCAGGCGTCCAGGATGCCGGACTTTTTGAGATCCCCGATGCCCAGAAACTCGAGCGCGGGCCGCAGATCGGCGCAAGGCGGCGCGACAAAGCGCATGGCGGCGCCGGTCGTCGGATGCGCAAACGCGATGAGCCAAGCATGCAGCGCGGGGCGGTCGATGCCGGCGATCGCCGCTTGCGCCTCGGCGGTCAGGCGGCGTTCGGCGCGCTTGCCGCCGTACGTTTCGTCGCCGGCGAGCGGGCAGCCGATCGCCTTCATGTGCACGCGCACCTGGTGCGTCCGGCCGGTTTCGATCCGGCATTCCACGGCGGCCAGTCCCCCGCGCGCGGCGAGGACGGCGTACCGCGTTCGCGCCGGCCGCGCGTGCGGCGTATCGACCGCCATGCGCTTGCGCTCGGAGGGGTCGCGCCCGATCGGCCGGTCAATGAGCCCGCGTGCGGGGGACGGTTGCCCGGCGGTGAGTGCGAGGTAGATCTTCGTCACCGTGCGCTCCGCGAACTGGCGCGAAAGCGCGTCGTGCGCCGCGTCGTTCTTGGCGGCGAGGATGAGACCGCTCGTACCCTTGTCGAGGCGGTGCACGATTCCGGGGCGCAGCTCGCCGCCGACGCCGGACAGATCATCGATGCGCGCCAGAAGCGCGTTGACGAGCGTGCCGTCGGCATGCCCCGCGGCCGGGTGCACGACCATGCCCGGCGCCTTGTCGATGACGACGAGGTCGGCGTCTTCGTAGAGAATTTCGAGCGGAAGACTCTGCGGTTTCGCGCTCGCGCGCACGGGCTCGGGAATCGCGACGACGATGCATTGCCCCGCGCGCAAGCGATGGGCGGCGCGGGCGATCGCCTCGCCGTCGACAAGCACGCACCCGGCCTCGGCAAGCGCCGCCGCACGCGTTCGCGACAGGTCTTCAATCGCGCCGGCGAGATAGGTGTCGAGGCGCGCGCCGTCGGCGTCCTCGCCCACGACGATCTCGACCTGCCGGGCGCTCACGGCTGGTATTCGAAAAACGCGCGGTAAGCCTGGTACGCGCTGTAGAGATCGAGCACGTGCAGCAGTTCGAACGGAGCGTGCATGGCGAGCACGGGCGGCCCGGCGTCGAGCACGTCCGCGCCGGTGCGCGTGAGGAACTTGGCGACGGTTCCGCCGCCGCCCTCGTCGATGCGTCCCATCGTGCCAGGCTGCCACGCCACGCCCGCGGCGTTGAGCAGGCGGCGTACCTCGCCGACGAGTTCCGCCGGCGCCTCCGAGCCGCCCGATTTGCCTCGGGTGCCCGTGTATTTCTTGAGCACGATGCCGTGGCCGGCGCGCGCGGCGTTGCGCTTTTCATGCACTTCGGGCCAGTCGGGATCGAACGCGGCGGCGACATCCGCGGACAACACCTTCGACGCGTGCAGCGCGCGCGAAAGATCGATCTCGCGCGGGTCCGCGCCCGAGGCCTCGAACAGGCGTTCGAGAACGTGATGCACGAAGCGTCCCTGCGCGCCGGTGGTGCCGAACGAGCCAACCTCCTCGCGATCGAAGACGATCGCGGCGCACGCGCGGTCGCCGCCCGTGGTGTCGAGAAGCGCGCGCACGGCGGAATACGCGCACGCGCGGTCGTCGTGGCCGTATGCGCCGATGAACGCGCGGTCGAATCCGACAAAACGCGCCTCGCCCGCGGGCACGATCTCGATGTCGGCGCTGACGAGATCCTCCTCCACGAGGCCGTAGCGCTCATGCAGGATCGCGAGCACGCCAGTGCGCACGCGCTCGGTGTCGTCCTCGCCGCCGATGGGCATGCCGCCGCACACGACATTCAGCTTTTCGCCGGGGAACGCCTCGGAGAGCTTTTTCGGCTCCTGCCGCTTGTGCGCCAGGTGCGGGAGCAGATCGAGAATCGTGAACACGGGATCGCCCGCATCCTCGCCGATGCGCAGATCGACGTTCGCGCCGGAGGCCGTGACGACGCGGCCATGCAGCGCGAGCGGGCGCGTCACCCACTGGTGCTTCCGGACGCCGCCGAAGTAGTGCGTCTTGAGCATGGCGATCCCGCCATCTTCATAAAGCGGGCGCGGCTTGAGATCGAGACGCGGCGAATCGTGATGCGCGACGACAAGGTTGAGCCCGTCGGTCAGCGGCCGGCTTCCGTGCCGCGCCACCGCGACGCATTTGTCGCGGTATTCGACGACAAGACGCTCGGCCGCCTCGCCGGGATCGGCGAAGCCCGCGTCGCGCGCCAGCGCGGCAAGTCGGCGCGTCGATTCGCGTTCGGTTTTCGCGGCCGAAACGTAAGTGCGATACGCTTCGCCGAAATCGAAGGCGTCCTGCACCTCCACGTCGGAGAGGCGGTCACGCACATGGCGAGGTGCAAAGGCGAGGCGTTTTTTCATGTCTTTGAGGGAAGTCATGGCGTCGTCCAAACGAGATGTTCAGCTTAAGAGCGATCTTTCGGGGATGACATGGACATTATGGACATTATGGACCGAATGGACATGGGCGCTATGGGACTTCAACCGCCCGGTGCAGCCGCGCGCCGCGCCGGTCGATCGTAAACAGCGTGAGCGCGCCCCGGGGCAGCGCGCGCACGGCTTGCGAATATTCCTGTTCGTCGAGCGTGGGCCGGGCGTCGACCTCGAGCACGATGTCGCCGACCTCCAGTCCGGCGGTTTCGGCCGCGCTTCCGATGTTGATTGTCGAGATCATCACGCCCGGCAAGTAGCCACCCTCCGGTCCTTCGGTCATCGCGCTCGAGACGGTGATGCCGAGACGGTCGGCCCGCGGCGCATCACCCGGAGCGGCGTCGTCCTCGGTCTCCTCCGGGAGCGGCGCGACGGCGACCGGCAGGACGATCCGTTTGCCCTGGCGCCAGACGGTGATCGTATGTTCCGATCCCGGTTCCGAACGCGCGGCCACCACCTGCAGCGCCGTGGGGCTTTCCATGCGCGCGTCATCAAACAAGAGGATGACGTCGCCCTCATGAACGCCGGCCTCGCGCGCTGGCCCGCCCTCGATCGACTCCGTGACGAGCACGCCCGTCTCGTCGGCGGGGACGCGATAATAGCGGCGCAGGTTGGCATCGAGATCCTGAATCTGCACGCCGAGATATCCGCGCGCGATGCGGCCCTCGGAAAGGAGCGTGTCGGCGATCTCCTTGACCATGAACGCCGGGATGGCGAACGACACCCCCATGCCGCCCGCGACGATCGCGGTGTTGATCCCGATGACGCGGCCCGACAGGTCAAGAAGCGGCCCGCCCGAGTTACCCTCGTTGATCGCCGCGTCAGTCTGGATGAACTGCTCGAAGCGTTGCAAGCCCATGTCCTTGCGGCCGATGCCCGAGACGACGCCGACCGTCACCGAGCCGGTCAGTCCGAACGGCGAGCCGACAGCGATCACCCACTGGCCGATGATCGGCATCGACTGCGTTTCTAGCGGAAGCACGGCAAGGCCGGTCGCCGGAACGCGAAGCACCGCGACATCGGTGAGCGGGTCGCTGCCGATGATCGTCGCCTCGACGACCTTGCCCGAGGAAAGTGTGACGAGAATCTTCTTCGCGCCGCGAACGACATGGTCGTTCGTGACGATGACGCCGTCCGGCCGATAGACAAGCCCGGAACCGATGCTTTCGATGCGCCGGTCGCCCGGGTTTTCGGGGTCCATCCAGATGGACGCCTCGTCCGCCGTCATGAGGAGCGTCGACTGGATGCTGACGACCGCGCTCGTCGCCCGCGCCGCGGCGCGGATAACCGCGTCCTCCATCGAGGGCGGCGCGGGCGTGGGCGTGGGCTCGGACGTCGTGGCAGCCGGCGTGGGCGCGGGCGTTACCTTGCGCTCGGTGCACGCAAACAGCGCGATCGCGGAGAAAGCCGCGAAGGCAGCGACGGCCAAAACGGTCCGGCGGGCGCTCACGCCACCATCCCCGGCCGGCGGCGGCGCAGAAAACGCGGCCGCCTTGCCAGCCGGCGCAGGTCCTCGCGGATGCGATCGACGTTTTGCCGCGCGATCTCCCGGCCGGCCTCGACCATCGTATCCGCGCGGGTGAAATCGGCCCAGTGGATATGCCCCACCGGCGGCGTCAGGACGATATCCGCAAAACGCAGTTGCAGGCGCGTGAGCGCGATGCGCGTGATGTAGTGCGTGCGGAAGTAGAGTTCGAGCGCGCGCGCGGACAGGTCGGCCTCCGGCGGCTCGTGGATGACGTTGGCGGCGATGACGTAGTCCGCGCCCATGCCGCGCGCGACGGTGACCGGCACCATGTTGACGACGCCGCCGTCGCAATAGGCGCGCCCGTCGATCATGATCGGCGGAAAGGCGCCGGGTACCGCGGACGAGGCGGCGACCGCGTCGAGCACGGAGCCGCGCGCCAGGGCGACCTCCTCGCCGAGCGCGAGGTCCGTGACGACGGCGCGGAACGGCACGGGAAACGTGGCGATGTCGCGATCGTCGAGGAACGAGCCGATGAGCGCCTTCAGGTCGGCCTCCTCGAGCACGGAGGGGCGCGTCACCGTGGATGCGATCACACGGCCGCGGGCGATGTAGGAGGCCACAAGCTGCATCGCCGTCAGGCCCTCCTCCTCCTCGTCGGAGCGCCGCCGCAGCATGTGGATGCGCGAATTCTTGAACGCGGGGGCGCCAAGGAATTCCTCGGTGCGTTTAACGGCGCCGTCGATGCCGCCATCGGCGCAATACATCGCGCCCACCAGCGCGCCCATGCTGGTGCCCGCGACCAGGTCGATCGGGATGCCCTCGCCGCGCAACACCTCGAGGATACCCAGATGTGCCAGGCCGCGCGCGGCGCCGCCGCCAAGGGCGATACCCACTTTGATACGGGACATCATCGATATCGAATCGCGGGAAGGCACGCCGGCGGCGCGCCGGGCTCCCGGCTATTGCAAGAGCGTGGGCTGTTTGTTTTTCGGGACGTTCACGTCGCCGGTCAGGTCCGACACGGTTCGGAGAAAATCGCGCCGGCACTGAGGGCACATCATGAACTCCATCTCCTGAAAGACCTCGTTCTCGGCGTCCTCCGCGGACACCGTCGCAAGCCGGCTCGACAGGCGCTCAAAGGCCTCGGCCCGCTCGGATTCGTCGAGCACAAGCTCGGGCAGATGGCCGTCAAACGCCGACGTGATGCGGATGTTCACCGTGTAGCGATTCTGGCCGAGCTTGAAATCGGTCCCGCAAACGTCGCAGTGCCTTGGTTGAACCATCGGTGTCCCCCCGTCGATCGAACGCACGTTCATTCTTCTACAAGCGCGCGCGCAGCGTCAAGGAAAGTGACGGGTGACGAAGGACGAGTGCGGAACGCGGATTGGCCATTCGCATCGGCTGGCGGATTCCTCAACGGTCCGTGATGTCCATCCTGGCCATTCCGTCCACATCCATTTTGTCCATGTTCGATCCGGAAACGATTTCACCGCGACGGTTCGGCCAACACGAGGATGGCGCCGTCGGGGCGCGCATTTCGCGGGAAACGCTCCCGGCTGATGTCCGCTTCGAACCGCGGTTCAAAAAATGCCGCGGTGCGTCGATTGCTGCTGGCGCGCGAAAAAGCCGTGTGATAATAGGGACATTCCAAATTCCGAGAGAGAACCCGATGTCGGACCGTCCTCGAATAGGACAGATCCTTCTCGACGCGCGTCTGATCCGCAAGGAGGACATTGACGCGGCGCTCGAGGAGCAACGCAAGACCGGCAGGCGCCTTGGCGAAATCCTCGTCGAACGCAGCCTGATCCGCGACGACGATCTGAATTGGGGACTCGCCAGCCAACTCGATATCCCGTTCATCCGCCTTCGCCCGGAGGCCGTCGACGCGGCCGCGCTGCGCGTCGTGCCCGAATCGCTCGCGCGCGAGCTCGGCGTCGTCCCCTACTTTCTTGTGGACAATGAGCTGACGATTGTCATGGACGATCCGACACGTGGCGACATTTTGAACACCCTGCGGAAGAAAACCGGGTTGCGGCTGAACGTCGCGATCGGCCTGCCCGAAGAGATCGTGCGGACGCTCGACGAAGTTTACGCGCGCGATCTGGGACCCGGGGCGGCGCGTCAGGCGCCGGCGGGCGACGCGCTGTCCGGCGACGCCTTCGCCGCGGGTGAAATCCAGTCGGCCGGGCGCGACACGTCCGGCGCGGAGTTACTGGGGCTCATCCTGCGCCGGGCGCGCGAACGCACCGCCGCCGCGATCCATCTGGAATCGCGCGAAGCGGGAATCGTCGTGCGTTTCCGGGTCGGGCGCCGCATCGACGACGTGGCGTGCGTGCCGCCGGGATGGGCCGATGTCCTCGTCTCGCGGATCCGCGACGCGCTGTCGGTCGAGGACGCCACGCGCTCCGGCGAGGGATTCCTGCGCCGGGAGGTGGGCGGCGAAACCCTGTCGTATTTCGTCACGATCATCGCGGGGCGAACCGGGCCTTCGGTCGCGCTTATCGATCTGTCGCGCGTGTCCGTCGGCGAGAACCTCGACGATCTCGGCCTTGACGCCGACGATCGGACGGCGCTTCGCGGCATGACCGCCTCGCGCGGCGCACTCGTTCTGATCGCGGGCGCGGGGCGCATCGAAAAGCTGACCTTCGCGCGGCTCGTCCTCGATGATGCGGGCGCATCGCGCCGAAAGACCTTCGCGGTCGGCCGGCTGCCCTGGATCGTGGCGCCGGACGCCGTACAGATCGTGAACGCCTCGATCGATCCGGAACGGCTTTGCGAGACGCTCGCGGTCATTGCCGAGCAGGAGCCGGATCTGGTGTACGTCGAGGACGTGTGGGATCGCGCCGCGGTGCATCGCGTCGTGGGCCTGGCGTCGGCGCCCGCCCTCGTGGTGATGAACGTCAATCTGCGCACGTCGCCGCAGGCGCTGGAGTTCCTGGCGAACACGGCCGGCGGGCCGCGCGCCGCGTCGAACGCGCTGGCGGGCGTCGCCGTGCTGGCGGTGATCCCGCGCCTTTGCCCGCATTGCAAACAGCCCGACGAGCGCGCGGGCGAGATCCTTCGCCGCCTTGGCGCCTCGCGCGCGGAGATGGAATCCGCGACGCCGATGCGCGCCGCCGCGTGCGAACATTGCTCCGACACGGGCTACCTGGGGCGGCATACGCTTGTCGAGGTCGTGCGCATGGACGCGGACCTTTCGCACGCCCTCTCCGACGACGCCGGGGCGGCCGCGATCTCCGCTTTTCTACACAAGCGGGGGCACGTCGAGATCGACGGCAAGATCCGGCGGCTGGTGCTGTCCGGCGACGCGGCGTTCGAGGAATACCTGCCGCGCGAGGGCGCCTGATGCCGCAGCTCGACCGATTCTTCAAGTTCGTCGTCGAACAGAAGGCGAGCGACCTGCATCTGTCGTCCGGCTCCCCGCCGATCGTGCGCATCAACGGCCAGCTCACGCCGATCAACCATCCCGCGTTCACGCACGAATCGCTGCTGGCGATCCTGAAAGAGGTGATGAACGCGCGCGTCACGAAGGAGTTCGAGGCGAGGCGCCAGGCGGACCTCATCTACCCTTTCGGCGAGAACGCTCGTTTTCGGGGCAACGTGTTCATGCAGCGGCACGGCGTGGCGGCCGTGTTTCGGCAGATTCCGTCGCGCATCATGACGATGACCGAACTCGGCCTGCCGCGCGCGGTGTCGGGCCTCATCCGCCTTTCGAAGGGGCTCGTCCTCGTCACCGGCCCGACGGGCTCGGGCAAATCGACGACACTTTCGGCGATGATCGACGCGATGAACACGACGCGGCGCGAGCACATCCTGACGGTGGAGGATCCGATCGAGTTCGTGCACGAGGACAAGCGCAGCCACGTGACGCAGCGGCAGGTGGGCGAACACGTGGACGATTTCGCCGATGCGCTGCGCGCCGCGCTGCGCGAGGATCCGGATATCATCCTGGTCGGCGAGATGCGCGACCTGGAGACGATCTCGCTGGCCATCACCGCCGCGGAGACGGGGCACCTCGTGCTCGGCACGCTTCACACCTCGAACGCGGTCAAGACGGTGGACCGCGTCATCGACTCGTTTCCCGCGGATCAGCAGGAACAAATCCGCGTGATGCTCTCCGAGTCGCTGAAGGGCGTCGTCGCGCAGGCGTTGTTGCCGCGCGCGGACGGCGGCGGGCGCATCGCGGCGTACGAAATCCTGCTCGGCACGCCGGCGCTCGCGAATCTCATCCGCGACCGCAAGACCTTTCAGATCCCCTCGCTCATTCAGACGAGCCGCGCGGCGGGGATGCAGCTTCTCGACCAGTCGCTTCTCGACCTGCTCAAACGCCAGCAGATCAAGCCGATCGACGCATACATCGCGGCGACGGACAAAAAATCGTTCGAGGAATACCTCGACATTCCGGCACGCAAGGAGTTGGGGTTGACCGCATGAACGCGCTCAAGCAGCTTGGAGAAAAGATGAATTTCAGCGCCATGGCCGACGATTCGACGGGGCCCGAACGGGTTCCCGAGGGGACGCTTCTCATCGTGCAATCGACCGAGGACGAGTGCGAACAACTCGTCGCGCCGCTGTCGGGGATCGGCTTTACCGTGCGTCACACGACGCGCACCGACGAGGCCGCGAACATTTACAAGCGCGACAAGCCGGGGGTGATCATCCTCGGCGCGTTTTTATCGGCCGGGAACGCCTACGAATTCTGCCGGCGCATCCGCACCGAGTTTCACGACAAGAAAACGCCGATCATCCTGACCTCCGGCGTCATGAGCGGCACGCTGTTCGTGGATGCGCGCTCCAAGTGGGGCGCGAACGACGTCGTGCTCCTGCCCGCGCGCATGGAGAAGATCGTCCGCCTCGTGCTTTTCTATCTCGGTCACGAGAAGGAGCGGCCGGCGCTTGTCGACTCGAAGACCGAGGAGACGACGCGCACGGACTTCAACATCTCCCGCGTCATTCCGGGCAAGAAGGCGCTCGCGCCCGCGGGCGATTTGGGGGAGGTGCGTATCGAGCGCCTGCTCCGGCTGTTGGCCCAGAATTACCGCACGGGCGTCTTGCGGCTTGGCGCGTCGGATACGCTGGTGACGCTGCACATCCTCATGGGCGCGCTCGTGAATGTCACGTCGCCGTACATCGCGGGATTTTCGCTCACCGACGAGTTGCGCCGGCAGCGCGCGGTGCCCGAAGCCGATCTCGCGCGGGCGGGTCAGTTGGCCGAGGAGCGGCGCATGTTGCTTGGCACGGTGCTGCGCCGCGAGGGGCTTTTGTCCGCCGCGGACCTGGAGCGCGTGCTCGTCGAGCAGATGGTGCGCAAGTCGCTGTGGCCGTTTGCCTGGCCGGCCGGCCCGTATCAATACCGCAAGGTTTCGATCGAGCCGCCGTCGGACGTGAACATCCGCGTTGACCTGGGACGGCTGATCTACGAAGGCGTTCGCTCCACGATCGACATCGCGCAACTTAAAGAGACGTACGGCAACACGGCGGAGCTTCGTTTCACGGAACAGCCGGTCAAGGGCATCGACCTTCGGGCGTTGCCGTTTTCCGCGCAGGAGCGCCGCCTGCTTCAACGCCTGGGCGAAGGCCAGGCGCTACGCACGGCATCCTCCGATATGGGCGTCGCCGAAGACGACGCGCTGCGGCTCGTCGCGGTGTTCGAGGCGCTGGGGACGTTGAAGCGGGTGAAGTAACAGCGCGCGCGGCGCCGATCGCGCCTGATTCGTATCGAGCGGGGCGTTCCCCTCGATCCTCGATCCTCAATCCTCTATCCTGCCTCCGATGCGCGTGCTGCTTGGCTCCAATCGCTATTTCGTCTCGGGCGGGCCGGAGCGCTACCTTTTCAACATCGGGCGGGAGCTGGCGAATCTCGGGCACGAGGTCGTGCCGTTTTCGCTCGCGTATCCGCAAAACGAGCCGACGCCCCACGCGCGGCACTTTCCGCCGCCGCCGGCCGAGGGGTTCGTGCGGCACGGCGACAGGGCGCTCACGTTCGCCGAAAAAGCGCGGCTGGCGCGATCGGTCGTGTTCGATCGCGCGATCTACAACCGCGCCCGCCGCGTTTTGCGCGAAGAACGCATCGACGCCGTGTACGCCTTGCAGATCGCGCATTTTCTCTATCCCGAACTCTTGCTTGCCGCGCGCGACGAGCGCCGGCCCGTCTTGTGGCGGCAGTCGGATTTTCAGATCGTCTGCCCCGCGTACAACGCCTTTCGCGCGGGCGCGCCGTGCACCCTGTGCGACCGCTCGCTTGCGCCCGCCCTGCGTTACCGCTGTTTGAAGGGATCGTTTTCCGTGACCGCGACGCGCGTCGTCGCCATGACGCACGCCCGCCTTCGCAACGTGGACGGCATCCCCCGGCGGATCGTGTGCCCGTCGCGTTTTTTGATCCGGCGATTGAAGGAGGCGGGCGTTTCCGGCGACCGCCTGGTGCACCTGCCGACACCGATCCCGGACGACTGGCTGTCGCCCGTTGCCGGCCGGCGCGAGTCGTTCGCGCTCTACGCGGGCGGGCTGTTTCCCCCCAAGGGCGCGCACGTGGCGATCGAGGCCGCGCGCCTTGGCGGTTTTGAACTTGTCGTCGCGGGCGACACCGAAACCGATGACGGGCGCAAGCTCGTGGCGTCGGTTCCCGCGAGCGATCGCGCCCGCGTGACCTTCCTCGGCCACGTGAACGAAACGGCGCTGCGCGATCTGTACGACCGCGCGGGCGTGGTGCTCGTGCCGTCGCTGTGGTTTGAGAACGCGCCGCACGTCGTGCTGGAGGCGTTCGCGCGGGGCGCGCCGGTGCTGGCCTCGGATATCGGCAGCCTGCCGGAGCTTGTGCGGCCGGGCGCGACCGGGTTTTTGTGTCCGCCGGGCGACGCAGGCGCGCTGGCCGAGGGCGTGCGCCTGCTTTTGGACGACCCCGCGCGCGCCAAACGCCTTGGCGACGGCGGGCGCGCGCTTGTCGAGGCGGAGCATCGCATGGCGCCGCATGCCGCGCGGCTCGTGACGATGATGAAGGAGGCGATCGCCGAGGAGGCCGAGGTCGCGGTCAGTTGACGCGGATCGTCACCGGCGAAAGTTTCGCGAACAGGCTCTCGTTAAACGCGGCGTCCTCGGCGTCTTCCGAGAAGTACGACGGGTGCGTCACATCGCTCGCGAGCGCGGCGTAGATGTCGTAATAGCCGGATGTGATGTCGGGGTTGTCGATCTTCCAGCGCATCTGGAAGTACTGCGTGTCGCCGGGAGCGAACTCGATCTCGACGGGATCGAGCGCGTCGTAACCCGGAAACAACCCGCCCGCGACGGTTTCGCCGTTTCGGCGCACGGCGAACGCGGCGATCGGCCGGCGGGTCGAGGCGATGATCACCGGATTTGTGGAGACGTTCGTCGCCGCGAGTGTGATGACGACCGTGGACCCATACCCGAAAAACGTGCCGTTCGTGGAAATGCCGAACGCGATCGCGCGCGGCAGCTCGATCGTGGCGAGCGGGCTTTCGGGCACGCCGCGCACGACATTGAACCGCCGCGTCACCGAGTGGAAGAAGGGGTAGTTCGCAACGATCGTCCATTCGCCGTCGGACAGATCGCGCGGAAGCTGAAAGTTGCCGCTCTTGTCGGTGAACATCGAAAAGCCGGCGTCCGGCAGTTCGACGCGGATATCGTTGTGGTCGGTCTCGCCGGAAAGGCGCGCGCGCCCGGTGAGAATATCCCGCGCCTCTTCGCTCGCCTCGTCGACGTCAAAGCCGGACAGCTTGTTGCCAAGCTCGTCCGTGCACGCGGCGAAAAGCGCGGCGACGGCGAGCGCGACCAGCACACCCTTGCCGTATCGTGTCGTCATGCGCACCCATTGATTGTCCTTGATGGCGCGGCGCGTGGCAACGCCGGTCACGGCAGGCGCCGTTCGAACGCCAGCCAGCCCTCCCAGGCGCCCGGCTTTTCGCGAACGATACGGCGCCAGCGCGAGACCGCGCGCGCAAACGCGTGCCCGCCGTCATCGATCGGTTCCACGCCGACCTCCACGTGGCCGTGGCGCGCGCGCTCGGCGACAAGAAGAAAGCGCGGGGTGTCGGTCCGATGGAGATCGAGGATTGAGGATTGAGGATCGGGCGAATCCGGCTCGGCATCGCCGCCACGCACGACGCCGGCGATCGCTTCGTCAAGAAAACGCACGTGTGCCGTGCGCCGCGCGAACCGGTTATCGGTCGCCGCGGATGGGGCCGCCGCGCCGGCGGACTCGCCGTTCGAGGAAGGCGTCGCGAATGCCACGCCGTGCTTTTCGAGCAGGCGGCGGATCCACGCGGCGCGCGGCGCACCGTCGAATTCATCCGCCATTTCGACGGGCACGCCCGTGCGGGAGAGCGCCGCGATGGCCAGTGGCCAGGCGCCCCACCGCGCGACATACAGCGTCGCGCCCCTCTCCTTTTGCAGCGCGTCGACGATCGGCCCCGCGCCCCGAAACGCCACGCGTCGCGCCAGTTCGGCCTCCGACGCATATGCGGCTTCGACAAGCTCGCCGAGCGTTCGGCCGGCGGACGCGAAGACCTCGCGTTCGATTCCGGTGACCTCAAACCGACCGAGGCGATGGCCCATCAACTCGACCAGATTGCGCCGGACGGCGGCGCGGCGGCGCGGCGTCGCCAGGCGCGCCAGACGCGCGATACGCGCCGCGGTTCCCGCACCGAAAAGCCCGCGCGCGGCGAGCGCGGAGGCGATGGCGTGACCGAAGCGTTCCCGCCGGCCGGGCACGTGCGCGCGGCGCTCGGGATTTAGCCACGCGGGCTCGCCGGGCGGACGCTTTTTCCAGCGGCGATGCATCCAGACCCATTCGTCGGGATGCGCGCGGATGGCGTCGGAAAGTCGATCGCTGAGCGCCGCCGTCAGGGCGGTCACGTCCGCGGCGACGTCGCCCGTATCCGGGCGCGAAAACGGCGGCGAAAGTACGATCGTGTGCCCGCCGTCGGGCCGGCGGTGGATCGTGCCGGTGTGGATGTCGATGCCGTGATGCAGCGCGAGAAACGCGGCGCCGGTGGGCGTGTGCGCCGGGACGCCGAGAAACGGCACCCACGCGCCGCGCACCCGGGTGTCCTGATCGATAAGGATCGTCGGCACGAGATTTTGCCGCAGGACGTCGAGAATTCCCTGCCCCACGTCGTCGTCGTCGCGGAAAAAGGTGGAATACCCGTATTTCCGCCGGTGGTCGTTGAGCAACGTGTCGATGCGTTCGTCGTACAATCGACGCACGACCGGGCGCAACGCGATGCCGTGCGCCGCGAGCGCCGCCGCGAACAGCTCCCAATTTCCGATATGACCGGTGACCGCGATGGCACCCTGGCCCCTGGCGAGGGTTTCGCGGATATATTCGTCGCCCTCAACCTCGACGTAACCCGCGTATTTCCCCGCCGGCGACAGGATTTCGTCCAGATGGAAAAGCTCAAACAGGCTCTGGCCAAGGTTTTCAAACGAGCGCCGGCCGACGGCGTCACGCCACGCGGGATCGGAGCCGGGGAAGGCGATCGAAAGATGCGCAAGCGCGCGGCGGCGATCGCCGCGCACGACGCGCCAGGCGGCGCGGCCGGCGAATCGCCCGAACGCCATTCCGGCGGAAAGCGGAACGGCGCGGCCAAGCCAAAATAGAAAACGCGCGCCCAGGAAGATGAGATCGTTCTTGATCTTTTTCCCGGCGCGCCGGCGGCTCATTCCTCTTCGTTTTCTTCGAGCTTCTCGGCGACGAGCTGGACGACGTCTCCGACGGTCTCCCAGGACTCGTAGTCGTCCTCGGTGATCTCGATTTCGAATTCGTCGGCCATCAAATTGGCGATTTCCTCGAGCACGTACGGATCGGCGCCCAGGTCGTCGGACAAGAACGTCGCTTCGTCGATCTCGTCGGGATCGGTTTCCATGTGGTCGGCGATGAGACCGATGATGCGTTCCGACAAACTTCGCGCCATGGCGTCACGTCCTCCGCGAGGAATTTTTCAGGCCCGCCATCACGGCTTCAGATTGCGGGACAGGTACTCGACGACGTCCGCGACCGTGCGGATGTTTTCGACATCCGACTCCGGGATTTCCTCGAGCCCGAATTCATCCTCGATGCCCATGATCATCTCGACGACCGCCAGCGAGTCGGCGCCGAGGTCCTTGATGAAATCGCTCTCCGGACGAATCCGGTCCGGCGTCAGGCGACCCTCTTTTCGTTCGATTTTCTCGCAGGCCACTTTCGCCACGCGATCGAAAATTTCGGCTTCCCTACCCGTATACATGACAATCCTTTCGGAAACGACACGGCGTTTTTACCTACATTCGCAATCCGCCGTCAACGAGAAAAACCTGCCCCGTAATATATCCCGCGTCCGCGCCCGAAAGGAACGAAATGACGCCCGCGATTTCGTCCGGCGAGGCCGCGCGCCCAAGCGGAATGCTTTCGAGCACGAGCGCGCGCCGGTCCGGAGGCAGCGCGTCAATCATGCCCCCCGGCCCGGTGTCCACAAGCCCCGGCGCGACGACGTTGACGAGGATGTTTTTCGCCGCGAGTTCGCGCGCCAGCGACCGCGCCAGACCGGTGAGCGCGGCCTTGGTCGTCGCGTACGCCGCCTGTCCGGCGTTGCCCGTGACGCCGACGACCGAACCGAGAAACACGACGCGCCCGCCGCCTCGCCGGAACATCGGGCGGATCGCCGCGCGCGCGCACCGAAACGCGCCCTCGACGTTGACGTCAAGCAGCCGCCGCAATTCCTCATCGCTCGTGCCGACCGCGAGCCCCGCGCCGGTGACGCCCGCGTTGGCGACCAGCACATCCAGCCCCCCC
>JAIOHV010000155.1 GCA_019912885.1 bacterium | reverse complement strand
GCGCCCGCGCCGCGGAAGCGCCCGCCAGCGTGATCACGCCTCGGGCGTCGATGCGCACGATCGGCGGATCGGCGATGTCGAGCAGCTCGCCGACGCGCGTCCGTTCCACATCGAGTTCGCGCGCGGCGCGCTCGACCGCGTCGCGCAGGCCGGCAAGTTCATCGTCGTCGCCGCCGACGCCGCAAAGCGACAGGAAGCGCTCGACGTCGATCGGGTCGGATACAAAGCCCTCGCCCGTGCGCGAGACGAGCACCGTGTGCGGGTCCGTGGTCACGACAATGACCGTGCAGGCTCGCCCCGGCTTGCGGAACGAAGGCAGAAGACGCACCGCGTTGCCGTCCGGCAGGTTGTAGCCCAGCACCACGAGATCCCACGCGCCTTGCTCGAAAAGCGCCATGCCGGCCTTGGCCGTCGGCGCGGAACGAACGAAATAACCTGACTTCGCGAGGCCCTGGCCCATCGGTTCGCGCACCTTGGACTCGTCCATGATGACAAGAGCGCGGCGCGTGGGTGCGACGTCGCCCGTCAAAAGGCGCGCGACCATGCCACGCAGGTCGTCCGCGGAATAGGGGAACGGTAAGAAAGCGTTGGCGCCGATTTCGCCGGCGATACGCTCGCCCTCGCCCGCGGTGAACGTCGCGGACATGACGATGATCGGCACCGATGCGTAGTCGGGATACGACGGCGAACGCAAAAGGCGGCACAGACGCCATCCGTCGATGACCGGCATGTAGAGATCGGTGACGATGATCGCGTACGGCGTGCCTTGCGTCGCGACTTCGATCGCCTCTTCGCCGTGGCGAACGCGCGTGACGGCGAGGCCCGTTTTTTCGAGCGTGGTGGCGACCATGGCGGATTGCACGGCGTCGTCGTTGACGACAAGGGCTCGACGCACGCGACCGCCGCCGCCCAAATTCATCGGGTGGCTCCGGGGCGCGCGCCGGGGCGCGTCGTGATTGAATGACGGCCTTGCGTGGCCTTGTCGGCCACACTTGCCGTGCGAAAACGTGGCACGTGTACCTGCATCGGGACGAAAATTCGTTACCTTCTTGCACAATTAAAGTAGAAAATCAACAAAGAATTGACAGGTATCCGAAAAATAGGCGCTTTTCTCGAATAGCTATTTGGCGGATTTTTGACGTGAAGCCCGGCCCCGCCGACCCGGCGGCCGTTGACGAGCAACCCTTTGGCAACCATAATGGCGCCATATTGGTTGCGAAAGGGATTCAAAATGGCATCTCTGACGATAAAAAATATTCCGGATGAGATTCTTGCCAAGCTGAGGAAAGCGGCGGAGACGGATCGCCGGAGCCTGACGCAGGAGGCGATTCACGTCATCGAGGTCGGTCTCGAAAAACGGAGCGAAAAGCGCTGGCCCGGCCTACCCAAGGACGAGCAGCTCAAGGTGTGGCGAGAAATCGCGGGAAAGTGGCAGTCGGACCTCAGCATCGAAGATGAGGTCAAGCGCATATATGACGCCCGGCGCAGCAAATCGAAAGCGCCCGAGTTTGATAGTTGAAGCTGCTTGATACCGATACCTGCGTCCATATTATTCGCGGCAACGAGCGCGTTTTGCGCCGGCGCGAAAGTGAAGGGAACACGGTCGCGACGACTTGGGTCAGCGCGTGCGAACTGTATTTTGGCGCTGAACTATCGAATGCGCCGAGCGAAGGCCGCGACGGCGTCGAACGCTTTCTGTTGTCCACGCTGATCCTTGAGTTCGACAACCGGTCGGTACGTCTGTTTGGCGAAATCAAGACGTACCTGCAACGCTCCGGGCGACTCATTGAGGACGCCGATCTCTTCATCGGCGCCATCGCCCTTGCCAACGACGCGACCCTTGTTACCGGCAACATCCGCCATTTCGAACGCATACCCGGCATCGCGATCGAGGACTGGATTCGCGGTTAATCCGTTTCGACGAGACGCGCGAGATTGTCGAGCGACATGTTCCAGCCCGTCTCGTTGTCCGCGGGCGAAAGACCTGGCGGCAGCCCGTCATGAATGGCGAGGATTTCCGTGCCGCCGTCCGTATCCGCAAGGGTGATCGTGACCGTCATCTCGCCTTGCATCGCGGGATTGTCCGTCTCGAACTCGACGACTTCGACGACTTTTTCGTTCGGCTCGAGTTCGACGAAACGGCCGTGGTAGGTGTCGGTGTGGGCGTTCGATTTCCCGACCGCGGCGGGATCGTCGTACGTCAGCGAGATGCGAAACTTTCCGCCAACGCGCGCGTCAAAGGCATAGATGCGTATCGTCATGCCTTCGGGAAACATCCACTTCGCGATGTCGTCCGCGTCGATGATGGCGCGGTAAACGCGCTCGCGCGGGGCTTTCACATGGCGGCGGATCGTCGTCGAACTCATGCCGGCATCATAGACGCATGGCCGCGCCGAATCATGCGGGGGCACGCACGCAACGGGCGAAAACCATCGGCCGTGATTGACATTGCCAGGGCGCTTCATTATTCAGGACGGGCGGACCGCCGGAAAGCGGGGCCGCGGCGCGTCGCCCGGCGGCGAGCCGGCATGGGGAGGAGTGCCCGAGTGGTTGATGGGGGCGGTCTTGAAAACCGCTAGGTGTAAAAGCCACGGGGGTTCGAATCCCTCCTCCTCCGCTTTCGACGATCGCCGTCCGGGAGAGATGACCGAGAGGCCGAAGGTGCTCGCCTGCTAAGCGAGTGTACGCTCAAAAGGTGTACCGAGGGTTCGAATCCCTCTCTCTCCGATCGCCGCGTCCGCCTCCGGGCGCGGCCGATTCGTTTGGGGCGCCACGCCCCGCGTCGATGGGTCGCACCCGCGCCGCGCGCCGCGCTATGATCCTCCCTCCTCTGAAGCGAGGTCTGCCCGTGCCCCTTTCGTCCTCAGTCCGTCGTCTTGCCGCCGTCGCATTCGCGGTCGCGGTCACCGTATTTTCCGCCGCCTGCGGCGAGAAACAGACACGCGAGCTTCCCCCGCCGCCCGAGCAGGTGCCGTTTGACGAAGGGCCCGGTCACCCGGACCTGGTGACGCTGCGCAGCCGCCTTCTGCCGGATGAGGAAGAGTCCGACGGCCGGATGGATGCGTCGCCCCGGCGCATGGGAACGCTTCACGGCGCAGCCCAGCCCGAGGCGCCCGCGGAGATGGCCGGCGCCATGCCGCCGGTGATGGCGATGCGCATGTCGAATCGCCCGGTCGACGAACCGGCGTACGTCGGCGAACGCTACCGGGCGATCCGCGTGCGCGTCACGGAAAAGGGCACGAACGCCATGAAGGAATTCGAAGTGCCGCTCGGCGGGTCCGCCGCGGTCGCGGGCACGGAGCTGACGATGCACGTCGTCAATTTCCTGCCCGCGCTGAAGGTGACCGACGACGGCGTCACGACGGCCGGACCCGATCCGCAAAACCCCGCCGCGAAGGTTCGCCTCGAAAAACCCGGCGCCGAGCCGCTCGTGGGCTGGATGTTCCAGAATATGCCGACGTTGATGCCCGTTGAAACCGAGTCGCATTTGTTCACGCTGCTCGGACCGGTGGAAAAATAAGAAGGCTGGAAGACTGGAAGGCTGAAAGGCAGGGACGTCATCGCGACGCCTTTCCCTTGAATACGAACCGCGACCCCGCTGCGAGCGGGGGAGCGGTTTGACAAGCGAGGCCACCATGGACATCGAAAAAATCCGCGCCGCGCAGGCGCCGCTGAAAGAAAAGTATCGGGCCGACCCCGGCGCCGCGCGCCAGACGCTTCGCGTCGAGGGGCGCGTCGGCGACAACGTGCCGAGTTGCGCCATGCAAACGCACTTCGGCGAAGTGGTCGCGGGGCAGCATCCGGCGACCGGCGGCGACGGCTCGCTTGCATGCTCGGCGAACATGTTGCTCGAGGCGCTCGTCGGTTGCGCGGGCACGACGCTTGGCGCGGTCGCCGCGGCGATGCGTATCGAGCTTGGCGACCCCAAGGTCACCGCCGAGGCGGACATCGACTGGGCCGGTACGCTTGGCGTCGACAAATCCGCGCCCGTCGGTCTGACGGCCGTGCGCATGAAATTTTCTTTCAGCGCCGACGCGCCCGACGAGAAGATCGCGAAGATGATCGATCTGACCGAGCGGTACTGCGTCGTGTATCAGACGCTAAAGGCGGGCGTTGACGTTGAGACCACGGTGGAAAACAGAAAATAGGAGATAGGAAAGAGGAGATAGGAAATAGAAAAGAAAAAGGCGAGGAATCGCAAGGAGCCCGGTGTGGTTCCGTGCAATCTGTTGATCCCGCTCGTTCAGAACTGCGTCAGCTCGCGGAAGAACTCGAACCGGTCGTCGATGTCCTTGCGCGTGAGACCGGCAAGGCGATCGACGGAAAACGCCTCGCACGCGAAGCTCGCGACCGTCGAACCGTAGATCGCGGCGTTACGGACCTCGCGGGGCGTCAGCTCGTCGCACGAGGCGAGATAGCCGAGGAATCCGCCGGCGAAGCTGTCGCCCGCGCCGGTCGGATCGAGGACCTCCTCGAGCGGATACGCGGGCGCGGCGAACATACCCGTCTCGTGCACGATGAGCGAGCCGTATTCGCCGCGCTTGACGGCGACCGTCTCCGGTCCCATCTCGCGGATATGACGCGCGGCGCGCATCACGTTGCGCGCGTTCGCCAAAAGGCGCGCTTCTTCCTCGTTCAGAAAAAGCATCCCCGCGCGGGCGAGCACGCGGGCGAGCGCGTCGCGCTTGCCGTTGATCCAGAAGTTCATCGTATCCATCGCGACAAGGCGCGGCGAGCGCACCTGGTCGAGCACGGCGGATTGCACGTCGGGATCGATGTTCGCCAAAAAAACAAACGGCGAATCCGCCTGCGCGCCGGTGAGCACCGGCCGAAAGTCGGCGAACACGCCAAGGCGCGTGTCGATCGTATGCGCGATGTTCATGTCCGTGCCGTATTCGCCGGTCCAGTGAAAGGTGTCGCCCGGCCGGCGCACGAGGCCCGCCACGTCGATGCCGCGCGACTCAAACAGCTCGATGTGCGCGGGTTCAAAGTCCTCGCCGATCGCGGCGACGATGGACACACGGGTGAAAAACGAGGCGGCGAGCGAAAAATAGCTCGCCGATCCGCCAAGCGCGCGCTCGGCGGCGCCGAGCGGCGTCTTGATCGAATCGTACGCAACCGAACCCACAACGACGATCGACAAAATTCCAACCTCCAGTAAACAGACCCGCTCCCTCACGGTCGCGGTTCGATCCGTCAGGGATCCGCTCCCTCACGGTCGCGGTGCGATCCGTCAGGGATCCGCTCCCTCACGGTCGCGGTTCGATCCGTCAGGGATCCGCTCCCTCACGGTCGCGGTTCGATCCGTCAGGGATCCGTTCCCTCACGGTCGCGGTTCGATCCGTCAGGGACCCGCTCCCTCACGGTCGCGGTTCGTTCTGTCAGCGAGCGGGCGGCGGTTGCCAGAGCTCGATGCGATGGCCTTCCGGATCGACGACCCATCCGAATTTTCCGAATTCCGACTCTTCGACGCGCTCGTCGACGGCCGCGCCCTTTTCGCGAAGCTGGCGCAACATGGCGTCGAGGTCGCGCACGCGAAGGTTCACCATGAAGGTCGCGTTTCCCGGCGAGAAATACTTCGTGTCGCCCGGAAAGATCGACCAAACCGTCTGTCCGGCGGGCATGCCCTCGGGCTCGTTGTTCCAATGAAATACGACGCACCCGTATTCGTCGACGGGCAAGCCCAGCATGTCGCGATACCACGCAAGCAGGCCGTCCTTGTCGTTCGCCTTGAAAAAAATTCCGCCGATGCCGGTCACCCGTTCCATGCCGTCCTCCGTTGACGCGCCCACTATAGCGCCGATCGCGGCAAGGAAAAGCGCCCGGCCTTTTGGCGCCCGCGCGTTGCCCGTATCATCCGCGGCATGAACGACGCCAAACACGAGGGCGAAACGGCCGCGCCCGGCAAGTGGGCGAAGCTTCGGCGCGACCCGATCGGCACGCTGGCGCGCGCCGCGCGGAAGATGATCATCGATCGCGTGCGTTACGGGCGCGGCGCGGACTACGACGCCGCGCGCTACTGGGGCGACCGGCTCGCGCGCCACGGGGTGCGTCTCACGGGCGTCGGCGACGAGGGTCTGTCGGAGGCCGACAACGCGCGCATGTACGAGGCCGCCGCGCGCGTGCTGCAAGGCGAGATCGCGCACGCCGCGCCGCCCGCGAATCCGCGCGTGCTCGAGATAGGATGCGGAAACGGATTTTTCACCGCGCTTCTCGCCGCCCTCGACCCGCGCGAGCAGGTGGCCGTCGATATCACCGACGCGCTGTTTGAAAGGCTCGCGGCGCGGCATCCGAACGTGCGTTTTCTGCGCGCGGATGTGACGGCGGATACGATCGACGGCGCGTTCGACATCGTGCTGTTTCTCGACGTCATCGAGCACATCGTGGACGACGAGCGATTCGCGCACGCGATGCAAACGGCGGCAAACGCCGTTGCGCCCGGCGGCGTGCTTTTCGTCTCGCCGGTCGATGACGCGTCGCGCCGGCCGCTGTTTTACGTGCGTCACCGGGTGCTTTCCGAGATCGCCGCGCACCTGCCGGGTTTCGAAACGACGCGCGCGGTGCCTTTCCGATATTCCCGCCTGCTTGTCGCGCGGCGGAAGGAGAACGCCTGACCATGCGAGCGAAGATTTTTCCGGTCCTTCTGATCGCTCTCACGCTCGCCGTAGCCGCGGGATGCGCGTGCGGCGATTCCGAATCCGACGATAACGACGGCGCAAACGACGATATCGGCGACGACGATGCCGATGACGATATTGCTGATGACGCGGACGACGATACCGGCGGTGACGATGACATCGGCGATGACGATACGGATGTTGATGACGATAACGATGACGATAACGACGACGACGCGGCCGACGACGATGCGGCCGACGACGACGACGAGCCGACGTATCTGTTGCTGGTCGGAGAGGACGACGCGGGATTTGCCACCTGGTTGCAAACCGATTCCGGATGGGCGCGGCAGGATTTTCCGGCGCCGGGGAAGCCCGCGCTCTATCATCGATTCGGCCCGACGTTCGTGCGCGACGGCGCGGCGGGCATCGCGTTCTGGAACGCGTACGGCGACGCGGTGACAAACGGCTACGATGCGCTCGACTGGTCGGCGGCGGGCGGTTGGGGGCCGGCGCCGTTCAGGTTCGACGCCGGCGGCTCGGCCGTCGTCGACGGCGCGAACGTCACGGACGCGGGACGCTGGTGGCTCATCACGCGCGAGTTAATTTTTCTCCAGACGACGTGGTCGCTTTATCGATACGCGGGCGCGCTTCCGGTGCGTGAGTTGGGGCACCTGACGGACCCGGTTTTCACCGCGATGGCGTTTCCCGACGACGCGAACGGATACGTTGCGGGGTACGAGCCGGGCGCCGGTTTTCTGTTCCGGTGGGAGGCGAATGCGTTCGCGCGGCTCGATTCGAGCGAGAGCCTGGACGACGGAAGCATCTCGTCATTCACGTGGACACAGACCAAGGCGGGCGCCCAGGGCGTCGGCGTGTTTTCGCATTTTTCCGGTGCGCGCGAGATCATCGAGCTGAACGACGCCGCCACGGGATCGCTGATCGCCGTGGAATTCGTCGAAACGCCGGCCGGTTGTGAAGGCAACGTGCCGACGCACATCGCGTCCGGCGGCGATGTCGCGATCGCCGTCGATCGCTCTGGGCCAGACAACCGCTTCCGGGAGCGGCGTGGCGGCGTCTGGACGTGCCGCGACATCGGCGGCGAGCAGTACGGGTCGCGCGTCGCACACGCGGTCGTGGGCAAAAGCGGCGAGGCGTTTGTCGCCGCGTGGACAGAACCCGCGCGCGATCCGCTCATCTTCGACGTGACCGGCGACGATCTCACGCCGATCGCGCCGCCGGACGATATGATGCATATCCACGGACTGCATGCCATCGGTCCCAACGCGCCGGCCGAGAGCTTTCTTGGCGCGCCGATCCAATGACGCGGCCGGCGCGCGTCTCCGTCGTTGTTCCGTTTCGCGACGCGGCGGCGACGCTGCCGGCGCTCGCGAAGGCGCTGGCGGAATCGAGCGGAGGCGCGGAACTCGTCGGCGTCGATGACGCATCGACCGACGGCGGCGCGGACATCCTGCGCGGTGCGGGATTTCGCATCGTCACGCACGAGATGCGCCGGGGACCGGCCGCGGCGCGCAACGCGGGCGCGCGCGAGGCGAAAGGCGAAGTTTTGCTGTTCCTGGACGCCGACGTGATCCCGCCGGCGGGGCTCATCGAGCACGTCGCGGCGCGCTTTGCCGCCGACGCGGCGCTCGTCGCGTTGTCCGGCGTGTACGACGATACGCCCGCCAATGCGGGGCTCGTGCCGCGCTACAAGGCGCTGCGCCACGCGACGTGGTTTCATGGGGTTAAACGTTTCGGATCGCTGGAGACCGCGTGCGGCGCGGTACGCCGCGACGCGTTTCTCGAGGCGGGCGGGTTTGACGAGCGGTATGCGGGCGCGGACGTCGAGGACTACGAGTTCGGTTATCGTCTGGCGGGCCGCGCGGGGATCGAAATCGATCCGGTCATGTGCGTGAGGCACCACTTCCCCGGATTGCGCCGCGAGTTGGCGAACATCGGAAGGCGCGCGTTTTTGTGGGCGCGGCTTGCGCGCCCGTCTTTTTTTGACACCGCTGCGACGACGCGCGTCGAGGCGCTGGGCGCGATGGCCTCCTTGGCGGCGGAGGCGACGCTTTTCGCTTGCCTGGCCGTGCTTCTGATCGGCGAGGTGGCGGGGGTGAACGTGTTTTTTGTTGCGCGTTCGGTCGCGTTTGCCGCGCTGGCGTTTTTTCTATTGTCGGCGGGATTGCGCGGCCGCTTCCTTTTTCGTTGCCTCGCGCGCGGCGGGCCGTTTTTCGCGATCGCGGCGTTTGCGATCGTCGTGTTGTCGGACCTCGTCGTCGTTCCGTGCGCCGTAGCGGGCACGATCGTGAAATTGGTGCGGGGAAGGTAAGGCGAGGAGGCGTTTCGACGGTACACCGAGCGCACCGGGAAGACACAGAGTGCACAGAGGAATTATTTTTTCCCTCGGTGGACTCTGTGTCTTCCCCGTGACCTCTGTGTACCGTCGAAATCGGGCACGGGCATGGGCACGGGTCGTTCGCGGTTAACGCGCGGCGCGTTTTCCGCTAACGTCGCGTCGGATTTCAAGGAGAATACATGGGCGCCGTCCTTCGCACCGTTTCGATGATCGCCACGCGCGCGCCGTTCGCGGCGCTCGCTATCGCCGTTTGCGCGCTGATGCTCGCCGCGCCGCTTTGCAGTAGCGGCGACGATGACGACGACATTGGCGGCGCGGCCGGCACGCCGCCGCCGGGAACCTGCGACGAAAACGCGGCGCCGGAGATTCTCGCGATCGGGTTTTTCGCGAACGGCGAGGCGCTTGGCGATGACGGCGTCGCCTACGCCGACGACGCGATCACCGTCGCCGCCACGTATTCCGATCCGGATTGCAACCTGGGCGGCGGGCGCGTCGTCGTTTCGACGGATGGCGGCGCGGACGTGGAGACGAAAATCGGCGACGCGGCGTGCGATGCGGCGGACCTCGCGGACTCGGCGGCCGTCGCGCCGCTGTTGGCAACCGAGGGAACGCACAGTGTGCAGGTGTCGCTTGCCGATTTGTGCGGAGCGAAAAGCGGCGCGCTATCGAGCCCGATCACGATCGAGGCCGCGCCCGCGGACGACGACGACGCGGGCGATGACGATACGGCCGCGGACGCCACGTTGCTTGCCGGCGAGATCCGCTACGCGGGCGAAAAAACCGGCGTCGATGTGGTGATTTTGCTCTATACGCAGTGGCTGCCGGGCGGCACGCTGCCGGTGTTCTCCGCGCTCGTGGCGATCCCGGAGACGGGATTTCCGTTCGGCTACGAGATCGACCTCGATGCGTTGCCCGCGGGCAATTATTACGTCACCGCCTATTTCGACGCCGAAGCGGGCGACGGAGCGTATAACCCGGCCGTCGATCCGACGCATAGCCCGTGGGCGCCGGTGACGGTCGTCGCGGGCGAAACGGCGACGTACAACATCACACTCGCGGACGCGAAGGCGCGATGATCAAGCTCATCAACGTACGCAAGGCGTTTCGCGGCCAGACGATCCTGGACGGAATCGACCTGCATTGCCGGCGCGGGGAAATCACCGTGCTGATCGGCCGTTCGGGTTCGGGCAAGTCGGTGACGCTCAAGCATATCATCGGCCTCATCCCTCCGGATTCCGGCCAGGTGATGATCGACGACGAGGATATTACCCGGCTCAACAGCGTCGAATTGAACAAGCTGCGGCGCAAATTCGGCATGTTGTTTCAGGACGGCGCGCTGTTCGACTCGATGACCGTCGCGGAGAATGTCGGCTTTCCGCTGAAGGAGTCGCGCAAATACACACGCAAGGAGATCGAGGACAAGGTGCGCGAATCGCTCGACGAGGTCGGGCTGCACGGCATCGAGCACAAACTGCCCTCGGAGCTGTCCGGCGGCATGCGCAAGCGCGTGGCGCTGGCGCGCGCCATCGTGCTGTCGCCGCTCATCATGCTTTACGACGAGCCGACGACGGGACTCGATCCGCTGATGACCGACTCGATCAACCGCCTCATTGTCAACACGCAGGAGCACCTGCAGCATACGGTGTTCATCATCAGCCACGACATCGATGCGTCGCTGCGCATCGCCGACCAGATCGCGGTGCTGCGCGACGGCAAGATCATCGCGGCCGGCCCCCCCGACGAGATCCGCGCGAGCAAGGATCCGTTCATCCAGGCGTTCATCTCCGGCGAGCACGGCGAGGAGTTCGACGAAGACGTTGGATAGTGTCGAGTGACGAGTGACGAGTGACGAGTGGAATCGCATTTTGTTCACGCGGAGGCGCGGTGGGCGCGTAAGCGCGAATATACCCAAGCAGGCGTCTCGCCTGCGCTCCCGGGCTTCGCCGGCGTCTCGCTAGCAGCCGCACCCGCCTGACAGTTCGCCGCTGCCGTCGTCATCGTCGCCTTCCTGCTCGTCCTCGTCTTCCGCGAAGTCATCGTCGAAATCGACGGGCGAATCGTCGGCCGTGTCGTCGTCGTCATCCAACTCTTCGTCCGGCTCGGTTGTCGTGGTCGTTGAGGTCGTGGACGGCACCGATGTGGTCGTCGTCGTTCCGGGAACCGTCGTTGTCGTGGTTGTGGCCGGTGTGGTCGTCGTGGTCGTGGCCGGTGTCGTCGTGGTCGTCGGCGGCGCGGTTGTCGTGGTCGTGCCGGGGTTTGTCGTCGTTGTCGTGGGCGACGTGGTGGTAGTCGGAGGTTTCGTGGTGGTCGTCGTCGGAGGCGTTGTCGTCGTGGTCGTCGTTTTGGTCGTTGTTGTCGTCGACGTGGTTGTGGTGGTCGTCGAAGGCGTCGTGGGAATGGGGCTCGACTGCACGAAGTTCGTATCGAAGATGTCGTTGTACGCACCCTGCACGAGGTAGGCGGTCAGGCCGATCGCGGCGCCGCCCGTGCGATAGACCTTGGATGGAACGAGCCCGAAATTCTGCCACGGGCCGCCGATGGAAAGGTGACGGATCCACGTGTTTTGCGTTATGGCCTCGGGGCTTCCCTCCACGCCGCTCGCGATGATGATCGTCTTGCCGCCCGTGTCCGCCTGGATGCACGCGCCGCCGAAATGCCGCGTGCCGAGCGTGACCGGGTCGTTCGTCCACGTGTCGCCCGCGATGTCGTAGATCCAGCTTGTCGATTGGCCGGTCGAGCCGTTGTGCCCGCCGATCACGTAGATCTTGCCGCTGTACGCGAACGCGCAGTGGAAGCCACGTGAGGCGGGCATGTTGCGAAGCGACGCCCACGAGTTGCCCGCGATGGAGTAGCGGCGAAGCTGGTTGCTCGCGATGAAGTCGCCGTCCAGCGAGCTGATGTAGCCGCCGCCGACGAGATAGATGTAGCCGCCGTCCGCGACAAGCTGCGTCGCCCAGGTGCGGCCGTTGGGGACGTTCGCGCGCGTGGTCCACGTGTTCGTGCTGATCTGGTAGCGGTAGAAGGTGTTCGTGTCCGGCGCCATGTCGCCGTCGATGCCGCCCGCGGTGACGTAAACATAGTCGCCGTTGATCGCCGCGCGCACCGTCCATTCCAGATCGTCCGGCGCGCTCTGGAGCGTGGCCCATGCGCCGCCGGTGGACGACTGCACCGTGCCACCCCAGGGGTCGCCGTTGTCGTAGTTCGCGTAGTTGAACCCCCCGAAGTTGTAGAGCGTCGTGCCGTTCGAGATGACCGCGTTGTCCAGGTACGAAAACGTCGTCGGCGTGATGTGCGCCCACGGGCCGTCGATGCCGCTTGAGACCGGCTCATCGAACGCGAATGGATCGAGCCATTGCTCGACGAGCCTTTCCGGATCGGGCACGCCGACGGTGATCGTCTGCGTGAAGCCGACAGCCGCGATCGAAAGCGAAAACGAAACGACAAACGCCGCGAGCGCGGCGCGCGAAACCTGGCGCGAAATCATTTTGTATCCCCGTGCTACCCGCCCCGAAAATTCAGACGAAAAAGGGCCACGGCTTTATACACGAATTTTGGAGGGGATTCACCGGCCATTCGTGCGGCGCGCGGCCCGTCAGCCAAGGCGAGCCAGATCCTTCGCTTCGCTCAGGATGACGACGCGGTGCGGGCCGCCGACGCGGTGCGCGATGACGACGCGGTGCGGGACGACGACGCGGTGCGCGATGGCGACGCGGTACCGGATGACGACGCGGAGCGACATGGCGACGCGGCAAGCGTGACCCGCCCAGCGAGGCGCGCCTTGTTCGTTTTTCGCGCTACGTCACCACCAGATTCACGAGCTTGCCCGGCACCACGATCTCCTTCACCAGCATCTTTCCCGCGAGGTGCTCGGCGACATTCGGCTCGGCCTTGGCGCGCGCGAGCACCTCGTCTTTCGGCAGATCGGCGGGCACGTCGATACGGCCGCGGAGCCTGCCGTTGACCTGCACGACGATGATGACCGTGTCTTCCTTGCAAAGCTCTTCGTCAAAATCCGGCCACGGCGCCGAGGATACGAAGCCCTCGCCGCCGGCGTGCGTCCACACCTCTTCGGCGACGTGCGGGCAGATCGGCGCGACCAGCCGCGCGAGCATAAGCGCCTCGCCCTTGTAGTTTTGGTCGCGCTTGTGGAAGTCGTTGACAAGCTCCATCAGCGCCGCGATCGCGGTGTTGTAGGACAGTTCGGCAAGGTCATTCGTCACCTTGCGGATCGTGCGGTGGATGACGCCAAGCCGTTCGCGATCATCCGTCATGCCTTCGTGCAATTCGCGCTCGAATGCAAAGCGCCAGACGCGCTCCACGAAGCGCCGCGCGCCGATGATGCCTTCGTCGCGCCAGTCTCCGCCTTGCGTGTACGGCCCGAGGAACATGAGGAACAGGCGGAACGTGTCGGCGCCGTAAGTGTCGAGGAACTCGTCGGGGTTCACGATGTTCCCCTTCGACTTCGACATCTTCGAGCCCTCGCGGATCAACATGCCGTGCGCCCGAAATTTCCTGAACGGCTCGCCTTTGAACGCCGGGTCAAATTCCACGTGCCCGGCGTCGTGCAGAGCCATCGTCACGAAGCGCGTGTACATCAGGTGCAGCACCGCGTGCTCGTTGCCGCCGATGTAGCAGTCGACCGGCAGCCACTTTTTCGTGCGCTCGCGGTCAAACGGCCGGTCGTCGAAATCGGTGGACGGATAGCGGAAGAAGTACCACGCGGAATCCAGGAAGTTGTCGCACACGTCCGTCTCGCGCCTCGCCTTACCGCCGCACTTGGGGCAGGTCGTGTTGACGAACTCCGGGTTGCGCGCAAGCGGCGAGAGGCCCGAGCCGTCCGGGCGAACGTTTTCCATCTCCGGCAGCAGGACGGGCAGATCGGTATCCGGCACGGGCACGACGCCGCATCCGTCGCAGTAGATCACCGGGATCGGCGGGCCCCAGTATCGCTGCCGGCTGATGCACCAGTCGCGCAGGCGGTACGTCACCGCGGCCTCGCCCGTGCCTTTCGATTCGAGCAAGGCGATGACCTTCGCGATGCCCTCGTCGCTCGGCGTGCCCGAAAGCTCGCCGCTGTTCACCATCAAACCTTCGCCGGTGTACGCCTCGGAAAGCGGGCCTTGCGGCACGCCGTCCGGGGCGATGACCTCGACGATCGGCAATCCGAATTCCTTTGCGAACGCGAAATCGCGCGTGTCGTGCGCGGGCACGGCCATGATGGCGCCGGTGCCGTACCCCGAGAGCACGTAGTCGGCGATCCAGATCGGCACGCGCGCGTCGTTCACCGGGTTGATCGCATACGCTCCGGTGAACACGCCTGTTTTTTCCTTTGACTCCTGCCGCTCGAATTTCGTCTTTTTGCGCGCGAGTTCGACGTATCGCCTAACGGCTTCGCGCTGATCGTCCGTCGTGATCGACGCGACGATCTCGTGCTCGGGCGCGAGCACCATGTACGTCGCGCCGAATAACGTGTCCGGGCGCGTCGTATAGACTTCGAGCGACGCATGACGCCCTTCGACCGCGAAGCGGATGTTCGCGCCCTCGGAGCGGCCGAGCCAGCGGCGCTGCGCGGTCTTGGTAGTGTCGGGCCAGTCGATCCAGGAGAGGTTTTCGAGAAGGCGCGGCGCGTAGTCCGTGATCTTGAAAAACCACTGGCGCATCTCGCGCGTCTCGACGACGGTGCCGCAGCGCTCGCACGCTCCGGACTCGGCCTGTTCGTCGGCGAGCACGGTCGCGCACGAGGGGCACCAGTTCACGCCGGCGGTGCGTTGATACGCCAAGCCCGCGTCGTACAGGCGCAGGAAGATCCACTGCGTCCATTTGTAGTAGCCCGGGTCGGTCGTATCGACCGCGTGCTCCCAGTCGAAGATGGCGCCCAGGCGCTTCAACTGGTTGTCGCGAAAGTTCGCGATGTTCTTCGGGATGAGACGCGCCGGGTGCGTGCCGATTTTGATCGCGTAGTTTTCGGAGTGAATGCCGAAGGCGTCAAAGCCCATCGGCTCAAACACGTCGAAGCCCTGCATTTTCTTGAAGCGGCCGTGGATGTCCGATCCGATAAACGCGTAGCAGTTGCCGACGTGCAGCCCCTCCGCGCTGGGGTAGGGGAACATCATCAGGTTGTAGTAGGGCCGCGGGGCGCGGTCGAGATCCGGCGAAAACAGGCGCGCCCGGGTCCATTCCCGCTGCCATTTTGCTTCGATTTCCAGGTGGTCGTAGCTCATGCGCGCGATCTTAGGAGAAAGACGGAAAGGCTGGAAGTCCGGAAGGCCGAAAGGTCATCGCATTCAGCGGTACGCAGAGAGCGCGGAGAAGCCACGGAGGGCACGGAGGGAAAACCATCGGAACCGCGACCGTCAGGGAGCGGGCATGGGCGCGCTACCGCAGTTCCACCACCGCCTTCTTTCCGAGCGCGTGCGCGACGCGATCGAGCATCTCGATCGTGATGTTCGCGCGCCCCGGCTTTTCCATGCGCTGGTAGGATTGGTACGTCACGCCAAGCGCGCGCGCCATTCTGGACTGCGTGAAACCGGCCTCCTTCCGCCATTTGCGGAGCAGGAACGCCATGCGGATCGCGGGGCGAAGCGGAACGAAAACCGCCCGTTTTCCCGCGCCGACGCGCGGGCGGCGCGTGGTCTCCGGCACTTCGTAGCCTTTCTCAAATTCGTATTCGAGCGTTACGTTTAACGCATCTTCCGCCATTTCAATCGCGTGTTTTTCACCCGTGCCATAGGTGATGATATTCGGGTGTTCCCGAAACGAAACGTAGACGTCGTTGTCGTCCGGGTCGTCTTCCAAAATCGCCCAATATCCTTCGAAAGCCATTTCAATGATCCTTCCCGTTTTTGCCATTGCTTGGCAGCAAATTGTCCTTCGCCTGTTTGAGAATGTTCGCGGCCATGCGCTCCTTCACTTCCTTGCCGTGAAACGATATGGGAATTGGACGGGTGGAGTTCGGATGGTCGTATATTTCGTGCGAACCCTTCGTTCGCGCGTAATACCACCCCATCTTCTTCAAACGCCGAATCAGCTCCGCGCGTTTCACGAATTCACCATACAGCATTTATACTGCAACACCAACCTCCTGCCAAATACGCGTGGGCGCGATGAAGCGCGCCCCTACGCGATCACCCCCAGCTCCCGCCCGACCTTCGCAAAAATCGCGATGGCCCGGTCGAGGTCCTCGCGCGTGTGGGCGGCGGTGTTCATGACGCGGATGCGCGCCAAGCCCGGCGGTACGGTGGGAAATCCGATCGCCATCGCGAACAGGCCTTCCTCGAAGAGGCGCGCCGAAAATCTCTGCGCGAGTTTTGCGTCGCCGAGCATGATCGGAACGATGGGCGTGGCCGTCTTGCCGAGGTCGAATCCGAGCGCGCGCAGACCGTCTTTCAGATCATCCGCGTTCGCCCACAAACGATCCACGAGATCGCTCGACTCCGCGAGGATATCGACCGCCGCGGAGCACGCCGCCGTATCCGCGGGCGTCGTCGCGGACGAGAATAAAAACGGCCGCGCCTTCTGCCGCAGAAAATCGACGATACGCTTGCTGCCCGCCACGACGCCGCCGACGACGCCGAACGCCTTGGAGAGCGTGCCGACCTCCACGTCGATTTTTCCGGCAAGCCCGAAGTGATGCACGATGCCGCGCCCGCCGCCGAGCACGCCCTCGCCGTGCGCGTCGTCCACCATCGTCACGCAGCCGTGGCGCTCGGCCACCTCGTAATATTCGGGCAGCGGCGCGATATCGCCGTCCATCGAAAACACGCCATCGGAAATCAACATCGTGCGGCGAAAGTTCGCGGCGTGCTCTTTGGCCTTGCGATCGAAATCCGCGGGATCGGCGTGGTCGAAAACGATGACCTTCGCGCGCGAGAGGCGCGCGCCGTCGATGATCGAAGCGTGGTTCAGCGCGTCGGAGAAAATGGCGTCTTCCTTGCCCACGAGCGCCGGGATGACGGCCTGGTTCGCGCAGAATCCGGATTGCACGAATAACGCGTCCTCCACGCCCTTGAACGCGGCGAGCTTGCGCTCGAGTTCGACGTGCAGCGTCTGCGTCCCGGCGATGGAACGCACGGCCGCGGGGCCGACGCCGAATCGGTCGATTCCGTCCTTCGCGGCGCGCTTGAGCCGCGCGTCGTTGGCGAGACCGAGATAGTTGTTCGTGCAGAAGTTCAGCACGCGCCGGCCGTCGACGACCATCCATCCGTCGGGCGCGGATTCCATCGTGCGCAGGCGGATGAGAAGGCCTTCGTCCGCAAGGCGCTTCGTCTCTTCATCGATGAACCGGAATTTGTCGGGCATCGCGCCGTCCCCCCGTCGTCTGAAAGTCTGAAAGACTGGAAGTCTGAAAGGTCATCGCAAATCGCCGTTTTTTTACCGCAAAGGCGCAAAGGGCGCGACGACTTTCTTCGTCAATTCCTTAGCGCTCTTCGCGTCTTTGCGGTGAAAAATTACCGCCCGCGCAGGCGCTCCAACTCCGCCGCGAGCGCGCCGGCGCCCGGGGCGCGCACGGTGCGATTTCCGCCGGAGGACGCCGCCGTGAAAAGCGCCGCCTCGACCTGCGAGAGCAGCTCGGCGCGGTCGCGGTAGTGGTTGGCCGTCGGGTGAAAAAATCCGCAGCCGAACGAAAGCGATATCGGAAAATCGCGCCCCGCGATCTTGACGATGTTGCCGTCCATCGACTTGCGAATGCGCTCGCAAAATTCGTTCGCGCCGCCCAGGTCGTTTTCGGGCTGGATGATGTAGAGCTCGCTTGGCGACAGGTGGCCCATCTGGTCGAACACGCGCTTTTTCGCCGCCATCGCGCGCGCGACGACGGTGACGACCTTCGAGCGCGCGTCCTCGCCGGCGAGCTGATCGAGCGCCTGCGCGCGGTCGACGCCCGCCATCACGACCGCGAACGGCCGGCCCGTGCGGATCGAACGCGCGATCTCCGCGTCGACGACGCGGTCGAGCATCGCGCGCGTGTAGAGGCCGGTCGATGACGTGAACAATTGCTCGCGGCGCACCCGGGCCACCAGCGCGTCGAGATACGCGATGCGCCCGCGAAGCTCCTCGGACTCGCCCGCGTTCGCCTCGCCGGCGCCGGGGCTTGCGGCGGAAGTGCGCTCGGCGAAAAAAATCGCGCCATCGTCCGTGCGCGCGACGACGGCCATCAGGCGGATCGTTTCCTTGTGCGCGCGGAACGCCGTGACCTGGCGATCGAGCGCGCGCGCCGTTTTCACGCGGCCGGCGATATCCGCGGGCAGATCGGGAAGAAACTCGAAAAGTCCGCGCCCGGCGAGCGCATCCGGCGCCACGCCGGCGGCTTCCGCGAACCCGCGCGACGCCTCGACGACGCGCAACTGCTCGTCGAGCCGCGCCGCGATCAGACGCGACACGCCGAAGATGAGTTCCCACGCGAGGTCCAGGTGGTTTGGCACACGCGCACTTTACAACAAACCGAGCCGCGCGCATCGCTACCGCGCGCAACAGTGCCGCGACACCGCGCCAAGTTGGGGAATGGACGGTGACTCACCGGCACCGGGCCGTGCCCCCGCCAATCTTCATTCCGCGATCTTCATTCTTCAATCGTAACCGGCGACAATGCCCCGATGCCGCCATACGAAACCCTCGCCTGCATCGGACTTGGCGCGAGCCTTGGCGATCGCGCGGCCGCGCTTGCCGGCGCGCTCGCCGCGCTGCGGGCGG